>JBKHXC010000215.1:0-1833 GCA_046566225.1 Acidimicrobiia bacterium | reverse complement strand
GTCGAGGCGGCCGTCGAGGAGGTGGTCGACGACCTGGTCGCGACGGGCGGCCCCCGCACCCCCGGGCCCTGGCTGGCCGGGCTTCCACCAGCCGGGCGAGCCGTTGCCGTGGCCCACGCCCGCCGGTGGGCCGAGCAGGCCGTGGCCTGGCTGCCCCTGCGGCTCGTGGCCCAGCGGGACCTGCGGTTCCTCCACGACGACTGGTGGCCGCCGCGCCCACGCCCCCGCCTCCAGACCCGCGGGGTCGGAGCTCTCCCGCCTGGCGGCGCCGACCGCGAGTGGCGGCCCGGCGACCACTGGAACACGGCCGGGCCCGGCGGACCGGGCGGACCGGGTCGAGCGGCCGGGGACGCGGCCGAGCCCAGCGGGCCGGGCGGACCGCGTGCGGGCGGGGACGCGGCCGGGCCGGGCGTACCGGGCGGGGACGTCGGTCCCGGCGGACCGGGAGGACCGGGCGGCGAAGCCGGTCGGGGCGGGCCGGCCGCACCGGGCGGATCCCGCCGACCGGGCGGAGCGGGCGGCCCCGGCCACGGCGAGCGCGCCGCGGAGGAAGCGCTGGCGCCGCCCGGCGGCCGGACCGTCGTCGTGCACGGGCGGAGCGACGTCACGGTCGACGTGGCTGGCCGGAGGGTGGCGGTCACGCTGGCCGGCGGCACCGCGGCAGGCCCAGGGCTGGGCGATGTCGACGCGCTCAACGCTCTTGCGGCGCTGCTCTGCGACCCGCGGGGCCGGCTGGTGCGGGTGGTGCGGGTGCACCCGGCGTCGGGCGAGGTGGCCGCGGTCGATGTGACGCCGGCCCTGCTCGAGCGCGGTTGCCAGGTGGTGCTGGCCACGGCTGCGCTGCTGGCCGAGGCGGCTGGCGGCCACGAGGCCCGCACCGTGCCGGGGCCCGGCTGCACCTGGTGCCACCGGCAGGAGTGCTGCGAGCCCGGGCAGGCGTGGCTCGACCGCCCCGACCGCCGGTCGATGGGCCTCCCGCTCCTCGCCGGCCGGGTGTAGACCGCTGGGCATGGACGTCCTCGTCGTCGTTGGCGACGACCCGGTCCCCGAGCGGATCGCGGCCAGGGCGCGGCGCACCCTCCGGGTCGGGCCCGACGCCGACCCGGCCCCGCTGGTCGCCGACCTGCGGGGCCACCTGCCCCGGGTCGTCGGCGTCCCCGGCACCCTGGCCCCGGCGTCGGCCCTGGCCGCGGGGCTGCACCGGGCCGGCCTGCCGGTCGAGCTGGTGGTCGACGGCGCCGATCCGGCCGACCCGCGGCTGGCCGGGATCGAGGTCCGCCCGCTCACCGACTCCGGCGAGGCGATGGAGGCGGCCGACAGCCTCCTCGACCTGATCGGGCGCACGCCGCTGCTCCGCCTCGACCGGACGGCCCGCGACCTCGAGTGCCACCTGCTGGCCAAGCTCGAGACGTTCAACCCCGGTGGGTCGTCGAAGGACCGGCCGGCGCTGGCCATGGTCGAGGCGGCCGAGCGGGACGGGCGCCTCCAGCCGGGCGGCACGATCGTCGAGCCGACCAGCGGGAACACCGGCGTCGGCCTGGCCATCGTCGCCGCCCGCAAGGGCTACCGGTGCACGTTCGTGTGCCCCAACAAGGTGGCGCCCGACAAGATCGCCCTGCTGCGGGCCTACGGCGCCGAGGTCATCGTCTGCCCAACGGCGGTCGACCCCGGCAGCCCCGACAGCTACTACTCGGTCAGCGACCGGCTGGCCCGCGAGATCCCCGGCGGCTGGAAGGCCGACCAGTACCACAACCCCGAGAACCCCCGCTCGCAGGAGGAGACGACGGCGCCCGAGATCTGGGAGCAGACCCGGGGCCGCATCACCCACTTCGT
>JBKHXC010000214.1:0-9554 GCA_046566225.1 Acidimicrobiia bacterium | reverse complement strand
GCGCGGCCGGCACCGTCGGGGACCGGGCCGGCGGGTCCGGGAGAGGCGACGGCGCCGTCGACGGTGGTGGACCGGCCCCGGGGCGGGTCGGCGCGCGTCGGGGTCTGGGGCGAGCCCGACCCGGCGGCGCCCACCCTGGGCGGGGCCGCGGTGCGGGCGCTGGTGCTGCCCCAGCTCTTCATGGCCGGCCCCGACGGGCGGTGGTCCCCCTCGCTGGTGGCCGACGGCAGCGACCGGGACGGACCGGGGCACACCTCGGCGACGCTGCGGATCCGCGACGGGGCGGCGTGGTCCGACGGGTCGCCGGTGACCGCCGACGACCTGCGGCGCACCGCCGACGGGCGCTTCGTCGCCGGCGTCGACGGGCCGGCCGCCGACGGGACGGTCACCCTGCGGTTCACCTCCGCGCTCCCCGGGTGGCGGCGGCTGTGGTCGGGGACTGACTCGGTGGCGGCGCCCGGGCCCGGCGTGTGGGGCGGGCCGTTCGTGGTGGCGTCGCACGTGCGGGGGCTGGAGGTGGTACTGCGGGCCAACGACGGCTGGCACCGGGGACGGCCGTTCCTCGACGAGGTCCGGCTGGTGCTGGTGCCCGACGCCACCATCGCCCGCAAGCTCCTGGAGCGGGGCGAGCTCGACGTGGTGATGCCCCCGGCCGCCACCGTGCGGACCCGGCAGCTGGAGTCGATCGAGGGGGTGTCGGTGGCCCGCAGCGAGGCCGGCGGGTGGTGGACCGGGCTGGTGCTGCGCGACGGCGGGCTGGGGCGGGCCCAGCGGGCGGCGGTGGTGGCCAGCGTCAACCGGGCCGCCTTCGTGGGCACCCTGCTCCAGGGGGAGGCGTCGGTGCTCCACGGCTTCGCCGGCGGCGGTGCCGCCGGCGACGGCGCCTGGGCCGGGGTGGGGCCGGGGTCGCCGGCCGCCCTGCGGGGCGTGACCGTCGACCTGGTGGGCCAGCTCGAGGAGCCGATGCTGCCGCTGCTCCAGCGGTCGATGCAGAAGCGGGCCCACCCCGCCGGCGCCCGCCTGGAGCTGCGCAACGCCGAGGCCGACCGGGTGGAGCGATGGGTGGCCGAGGGCGACTACCAGGCGGCGGTGGTGATGCAGCTCGACGGGCCCGACCCGTGCTGGACGTGCCGGTGGGCGCCGGTCGACGAGGGCCTGGCCCGGGCCGCCGACGCCGGCGACCCGGCCGCGGCGGCGGCCCTGGAGGCCAAGCTCCGCGACGAGGCGCTGGTGCTGCCCCTGTGGCGGCCGGTGACCGTGGTGGCGTGGCGCGATGGCCTGGGCGGGGTGCGGGCCAACGGCTACGCGGCCAGCGGGGCGTGGAACGCCTGGGAGTGGTGGCGGGAGGGCTGACGGCGGCCGGGGCCAGGGGGCGCTGGGCTACAGTGACCGTCCCGTCCGTCCCGCGGGCGGGGCCACGTCGGAGTGGCGGAATAGGCAGACGCGCTAGCTTGAGGGGCTAGTGCCCGCAAGGGCGTGGGGGTTCAAGTCCCCCCTCCGACACGCTGCGATGTGTGCCAAAAGGCTGGTCAGGGGCTTGCGCCGATGCTGGAGGGGTCGCTGCGAAGGCTGTCTGTGATCGATTTGCCATCGCTCTCCCGTGGCACGTCGTGCGATCTCCGCAGGGGAGACGCTGGCCTCAGCCATACATGGCTCGCCGCCGCGGCGTACTCGCGTCCGTCAGTTCTGGACGCTCGTTCTGTGCCGGCCGCGGCACGCTCATCGCCTGCGTCGACCATCCCCGAGCCGTCGTTACGCGCCCTGCCATAGTTGCCATCGGTGGCCCGTTGCTCGCAGGACCGGCCCTACAGGACGCTCGCGACGACCCCGGGATCGGGTGGTAGCGGACGTCCGTCACGGACACCTTCGGCTGCGGTACTTCTGCGACCGCGCCGCCCCGGGGACGAGGAGAAGGGGAACGACGATGGTTGAGCACCAGTTCGAACTGACGATCAGCGGCGCGCTCGACGACGGCAGGCTCGACGCGCTCGTGGACGCCGGCTGCGACGACGCGACCTTCTCGACCAAGGGCGACCTGATCTTCGCCGACTTCACCCGCGACGCCCCCACGATGCTCGACGCGGTCGTCTCGGCGATCACGGCAGTCGAGACGGTCCCCGGTCTCGAGATCCTGCACGTTGACCCCGATGAGCTCGTCTGGGCGTCGGAGATCGCCGAGCGCACCGGCCGCTCCCGCCAGTCGGTCGACCAGGTCATCAAGGGCCAGCGCGGTCCGGGTCACTTCCCGGCGCCGGCCAGCCACGCCACCCGGAACCCGTTGTGGCGCTGGTCCGAGGTCGAGACCTGGTTCGCGACCTACGAAGGCCGGGAGCCCGACACCGAACGCTCCTTCGTCCTCGGCGCCATCAACGGCGCTCTCCAGGCCCGCCACAGCCTCCGCGGCATCCAGGGAGCGGCGCCTCTCCGGCGGGCCCTCGAGCGACTCATCGCCTCCTAGCAGCTCGCCGTGGCCCTCGCTGCCACCGGTGCGCATCGTGGGCCGGATCTCCTGCCGCTCTGGTCCCTGCCTCCCGCAGGCCTGCCGAGCACGATCTCGGTTGGCTCCTGGTCGTGATGCATGTTGCAGCCCGCCGGCAGAGACGGGCCAGCGCCGGCATGGCGGGGCCGCGGTCTGGAGGTGGCCAGCGCGGCCATCGATGCACCACGGCGCCATGAGGCGGGGTGCGCGCCGCGGGTCAGAACAACGACGGCTGGGCGCCCGGGGGCTGAGGTGCTCGCCGGAGGGTGGACCCTCGTCGGAGAGGAGGCCCGGCTCCTCGATCCGCCGGGCAAGCCGCCCGGTGGCGTTGCGACGCGCCGGCGCCGCGCGCGGAGCCTCGCCGCCGGGCAGGTGATCGATGCGGGGGCGTTCGGGACCTTCGGCCCGTGCGCCGGCTCCGCCCCGGTGGTCAACTGGAGGAGGACCCAGGGGGGAACCCATGCGCCCAGCCAACGTCGTCTCCGTCGTCGTCGGCTCGCTGGCCGCCCTGCTCGCCCTCGGCCTGGCCGTGGGGGGCACCGCGCTGGTCCTGCTCCACGCCACCCAGCGCGACGGCGACGGGTACTACCGCACGTCCACCGAGCGCTTCGAGACGCCGACCTACGCCCTCACGGCCGAGCGCGTCGACCTGGGCGGGGACTGGCCGGGCGTGGGGAACCCGGGCACCGCCCGGGTGGTCGCCCGCTCCGCGGGCGGGCCGGTGTTCGTGGGCATCGCCCGCCCGGCCGACGTCGAGCGGTACCTGGCCGGCACGGCGCGGGACGAGCTGACCGAGGTGGACCTGTCGCCGTTCCGGGCGACCCTGGAGCGCCACGCCGGCGAGCGGCCGCCGGCGCCGCCCGGCGAGCAGGCCTTCTGGGTGGCGGCCGCCAGCGGGCCCGGGAGCCAGAGCGCGGCCGTCGAGCTGGGCCGCGGCGAGTGGACGGCGGTGGTGATGAACGCCGACGCCTCGCCGGGGGTCGAGGTCCACGCCTCGGTCGGGGTCGAGACCGGCCTGCTGCTGGCGGCGGGCGTCGTCCTGCTGGCCGGCGCCGCCCTGTCGGCCGCCCTCGCCGCCGTGCTGATCGTGGTGGGCCTGCGCCGGCCGGCAGGCCCGGGCCCCGGCGAGCCCGGCGCGGCCGTGCCGGGGGGCGCCGCCCCGGTCGAGGCCCCGGCCGCCGCGGTCGCGGCCGGCGCCTACCCGCTGCGCCTCGACGGGCGGCTCGACGAGCCCCTGAGCCGGTGGCTGTGGCTGGTCAAGTGGCTGCTGGCCGTCCCCCACGCCGTCGTGCTCTTCTTCCTTTGGGTCGCCTTCGCCGTGCTCACCGTGGTGGCCGGCGTCGCCGTGCTGTTCACCGGCCGCTACCCCCGCGGCATCTTCGACTTCAACGTGGGCGTGCTGCGCTGGACGTGGCGGGTCACCTTCTACGCCCTCACGCTCGGGACCGACCGCTACCCGCCGTTCGCCCTCCGCCCCGACCCGACCTACCCGGCCGACCTCACGGTGGCCTACCCGGAGCGGCTGTCGCGCGGGCTGGTGCTGGTGAAGTGGTGGCTGCTGGCGCTGCCCCACTACCTGATCGTGGCCGTCTTCGGCGGCGGGTTGACCTGGTGGTGGTGGAGCGACGGCGACGGCCCGGAGCCGGTGGGCTTCGGCCTCATCGGCCTGCTCGTGCTGGTCGCCGCCGTGGCCCTGCTGTTCACCGGGCGCTACCTGCGGCCCGTGTTCGACTTCGTCATGGGGATGCACCGCTGGACCTACCGGGTGTGCGCCTACGCCGCCCTGCTGCGCGACGAGTACCCGCCGTTCCGCCTCGACAGCGGCGGGGCCGACCCGGGCACGCCGGCGACGGTCCCCCCGGCCCCGCCCCCGGCCCCCGACGTCGGTGGAGGGGGAGCGGGTCCTGACCGCCGGCGGGGCCGACGGCTGACGGCCGGCGGCCGACCCCCGGCGCCGGCCCGCCTTCAGGGCGTTCGGGCACGCCCGGCGGGGCGCTAGTATGTCCGCCGCAGCCTTCAACACGCAGGGCTCCCCAGGTGGAGAAATGGAGTTCCTGACAAGTGGCTACCGACATCTTCGAGCCCCTGCGGCTCGAGTACCTGCGCCAGGGTCCCACCGTGGTGGTCCGGGTGGTCGGCGAGGTGGACCTCGCCTCGGCGCCGGTGCTGGGCGAGGCGCTGGGCGAGCTCATCGACGGGCAGGGGAACCTGTCCGTGCAGCTCGACCTCGAGCACCTGGCCTTCATCGACAGCACCGGCATCGGGGTGCTGGTGCGGGCCCTGCGGTCGGTCCGCCGGCGGGGCGGCGACCTCACGCTGACCAACTGCCGGCCCGGCACGCTCCGCATCCTGGAGATCGCCGGGCTGGTCGAGATCTTCGGCGTCTCCCGGGACGACCAGGTGGCCGCCGCCGGCTGACGCCGCCCGGCCGCCCGCCGGCCGGTCACACCTCCCAGGTGGTGCCCGAGGCCAGAAGGGCGGCCAGGTCGCCGGGGCCCTGGCGCTCCCTGGCCCCCACCAGCTGCTGGCCCACCAGGCTGGCGTAGTCGGGCCGCTCCACGGCCCGGAACACGCCCATGGGCGTGGGCTCCGACGGCCCCCGGGCCAGCCGGGAGAGCAGGAAGGCCAGGCTCGGCTCGGCGCGGCGCTCGTCGTGGACGAGGATGGCGTCCTCGCCCACGTCGGCCACCCGCACGACCTCGGCCCGGCCCTGGTTGTCCACGGTGACGCCCAGCTCGCCCTCGGCGCCGAACCGCACCGGCCGGCCGTGGGCCAGGGGGATGAGCATGGACGGCCGGGCCTCGCGGGCGGTGATCTGCTGGAACGCCCCGTCGTTGAAGACGTTGCAGTTCTGGTAGATCTCGACGAAGGCCGCGCCCCGGTGGTCGTGGGCCCGCCGGAAGGTCTCCATCATGTGGCGGCGGTCGAGGTCGTGGGTGCGGGCCACGAAGGTGGCCTCGGCGGCCAGCGCCACGCTGACCGGGTTGAAGGGGTGGTCGACGGAGCCGAACGGCGTGGACTTGGTGACCTTGCCCAGCTCGCTGGTGGGGGAGTACTGGCCCTTGGTGAGCCCGTAGATCTGGTTGTTGAACAGCAGGATGGTGAGGTTGACGTTGCGCCGCAGGGCGTGGATGAGGTGGTTGCCGCCGATCGACAGCCCGTCGCCGTCGCCGGTGACCACCCACACGTCGAGGTCGGGCCGGCTCACGGCCAGGCCGGTGGCGAGGGGCAGGGCCCGGCCGTGGATGCCGTGCATGCCGTAGGTGTTCATGTAGTACGGGAACCGGCTCGAGCAGCCGATGCCCGACACGAACACGGTGCTCTCCCGGCGCACGCCCAGCTCGGGCATCAGCATCTGCACGGCGGTGAGGATGGAGTAGTCGCCGCACCCCGGGCACCAGCGGACCTCCTGGTCGCTGGCCCAGTCCTTCTTGGTGGTGGCGGGCGCAGCCCCGTTGGCGGCCCCAACCCCGCCCGGCGCCGTCATCGCCCCTTCCCCCGGCGGGGCCCCAACCCCGCCTCCTCGCCGAAGGCGGGGGCCCCAACCCCGCCCGGCGCCGTCATCGCTCCTCCATCAGGGCGAGGATGGCCGACTCCACCTCGGCGAACAGGAACCGCTGGCCCTGGACCTTGGTGATGGCCCGGGCGTCGACGAGGAACTGGGCCCGCACCAGCATGGCCAGGTGGCCGAGGTTCATCTCGGGGACCAGCACCTTGCGGTAGCGGGCCAGCACCTCGCCCAGGTTGGCCGGGAAGGGGTTGAGGTGGACCAGGTGGGCGTGGGCGACGGCCCGCCCCCGCCGGCGCACCCGCTCGACGGCGGCCCCGATGGAGCCGTAGCTCGACCCCCAGCCCAGGACCAGCACGGTGGCGTCGCCGGTGGGGTCGTCCACCTCCAGGGGGGCGATGTCGGCGGCGATGCCCGCCACCTTGGCGGCCCGGGTGCGGACCATCAGCTCGTGATTGACCGCCTCGTAGCTGACCGCGCCGGTGCCGTCGGCCTTCTCCAGCCCGCCGATGCGGTGCTCCAGCCCCGGCGTGCCGGGGACGGCCCACGGGCGGGCCAGCGTGCCGGGGTCGCGCAGGTAGGGCAGGAACTGCGGCGACCCGTCGGGGCCGGTCCAGTTGGGGGCGGTGGCGAAGTCCACGCCGATGTCGGGCAGGTCCTCGACGGCGGGCAGGCGCCACGGCTCGGCGCCGTTGGCCAGCGACCCGTCGCTGAGCAGGATCACCGGCGTGCGGTACTTGAGGGCGATGCGGGCCGCCTCCACGGCGGCGTCGAAGCAGTGGGCGGGGGCCCGGGCGGCCACCACCGGCAGCGGGGCCTCGCCGTGGCGGCCGAACATGGCCATGAGCAGGTCCGACTGCTCCGTCTTGGTGGGCAGGCCGGTGGACGGCCCCGCCCGTTGCACGTCCACGACCAGCAGCGGCAGCTCCAGGCTGACGGCCAGGCCGATGGTCTCGGCCTTGAGGTCCATGCCCGGGCCGCTGGTGGTGGTGACGCCCAGGTGGCCCCCGAACGAGGCGCCCAGCGCCATGCCGGCGGCGGCGATCTCGTCCTCGGCCTGCACGGTGCGGGCGCCGAAGTGCTTGTGGCGCGACAGCTCGTGGAGGATGTCCGACGCCGGCGTGATGGGGTACGACGCCAGGAAGAGGGGCAGCCGGGCCAGCTGGGAAGCGGCGATGAGGCCCCAGGCCAGGGCGGTGTTGCCGGTGACGTTGGTGTACCGGCCGGGGGCGAAGACGGTGGGCTTGACCTGGTAGGGCGTCCCGAACAGCTCCGCCGTCTCGCCGAAGTTGTAGCCCGCCTTGAAGGCCAGGGTGTTGGCGGCCATGACCTCGGGCTTGGACCCGAAGCGCTGCTCGATCCAGTTCAGGGTGAGCTCGACGGGACGGGTGTACATCCACGACAGGAGGCCGAGGGCGAAGAAGTTCTTGGACCGCTCGGCGTCGCGGGACCGGGCGCCGCTCGGCCTGGTCGCCTCCAGGGTCAGGGAGGTCATCGGCACCTCGTAGACGGTGAACCCCGACAGGGACCCGTCGGCGAGCGGGTTCGCCTGGTACCCGGCCTTGGCCAGGCTGCGCTCGTCGAAGCCGTCGGCGTTCACGATGATCGTGCTGCCGGGGGCCACCTCGGCCACGTTGGCCTTGAGCGCCGCCGGGTTCATGGCCACCAGCACGTTGGGGGCGTCGCCGGGGGTGGTGATGTCGTGGTCGGAGATGTGGATCTGGAAGGCGGAGACGCCGGCCACCGTGCCCGCCGGGGCTCGGATCTCGGCCGGGTAGTCGGGCACGCTCACCAGGTCGTTGCCGAACACGGCGCTGGCGATGGTGAAGCGGTCGCCGGTGAGCTGCATCCCGTCGCCCGAGTCCCCGGCGAAGCGGATGACCACGGTGTGGAGGTCGGGCGAGGGAGTCTCGGTGATCTCGCTCATGGCGTCCTCCGCCGACGTCGGGGCCGGCGGGTACGGCCCCCGCCGGTCGCACCCAGGGTACCGGCGCCCCCGCCGGACGGGCGCAGCGGGCCCGCGGCGGTCGGAGACCGCCGTGAGGGGCCCGGTGACCGCCGAAGGGCGACCGGACGCTGCGCCCCCCGCCGCCGCTCAGGGCCGCGCCCGGTACATGGTGGCCAGCCCGTCGGCCGCCAGGCGCTCCAGCGGCACGGCGCCGCCCACCTCGCCCGCCGTGGGCAGGAAGAGGTCGCGGAAGGCCAGGGGGGCGAAGAACACCACCACCCCGCCGTGGCGCCGCAGCCGGCCGGCCATCGCCTCCAGCTCCCGTCCGTAGGCGGGGCGGGACCGGCCGGTGAGGAGGTCCCGGTGGGCCGGGAGCATGGTGGTGGCCCGCCCGGTGTGCAGGTACAGGGCATCGGCGCCGTCGCTGTAGACCGGGACCGACGGCGGCAGGGAGGCCACGGCCGCCACCACCGGCGACTCCGACCACGCCCGGGCCGCCAGCCCGCGGCGGCCCACGCCGTGGTCGCCCACCCCGCTGGCGGCCCAGGAGGCGGCCTGGACGGCGTGCAGCGCCACCAGGGCGGTCGCCGCCCCCACCACCACCCGGCGCGCCCGCCCGGCCGCCGCCCGGTGGACGACGGGGGCCAGGGCGACGACGGCGGCCACGTGGAGGGGGAGGAGGAAGCGGCTGTCCAGCCGCCCGCTGGCGTCGAGGAGCAGCCGGTGGGCGACCAGCAGGGCCAGGTAGGCGGCGGCGAAGGCGCCCAGCACGAACGGCAGCGGGCCGCTTGCCCGCTCGGGGTGGGGCGGCGACGGGCGGCGGGCGACCCGCCACAGGCCGAGGGCGGCCGCCCCGGCCACGGCCGCCCGGGCCGGCCACGGCACGAAGGCGGGGGCGACCCACCGGGACAGGGCGTCGGCCCCGGTGGCCCAGTAGTCGGCGTCGAAGGGGTGGAACGCCAGGTGGCGGTTGGTGCGCCCCACCACGGCCAGCCAGGCGGCCAGGGGAGCGGCGGCGCCGGCCGTGAAGGCCAGGGCCCGCCGCCGGCCGGCGCCGCCCTCGAAGCGCACCAGGGCGGCGGCGCCGGCCACCACCAGGGCCACGCCGGCGTAGCGGGTGAGGCAGGCGGCGCCCACCAGGGCGGAGGCGGCGGCCAGGAGGTCGGTGCGGCGGCGGGCGATGGCGGCGGCCAGGGCCACCAGGCCGGTGAGCGCCAGCAGCGTGAACAGGGGCTCGCTCAGCGCCGACGACCCGTAGACGAGGAAAGGGCGGGCGACGGCGACGGCGCCGGCGGCGGCCGCCCCCCACGCCGGCGAGCCCGTCCGGCGGGCGACGACCACGCCGGCGACCAGGGCGGTGGCCCCGGCCAGCACGGGGTTGACGACGGCGGCGGCGGCGAGGGGGTCGACGCCCAGGGCGGCCGCGGCGGCGGCGCGCACGGCGGGGAAGAGGGGCGGGAAGTGGGCCAGCGGCTGGGAGCCGGGCGGGGCGGCCAGGTCGAGGCCGTCGCCGAGGCTGCGGGCCACCCCGACGTAGAAGGCCGAGTCGGGGCTGGCGTAGGCGCCGCCACGGGCCACCACGAGCATGGCCACCGTGGCCGCCAGCGCCGGCACGGCGA
>JBKHXC010000213.1:0-2325 GCA_046566225.1 Acidimicrobiia bacterium | reverse complement strand
GGCCCGCTCGGCCGAGCGCGCGCTCGGGCGGGCGGCGAGCCGCCGCAGCCGCTGGACCCTGTGGTGCCGGTACGCGAGCCCCGTGGTCAGGGCTGGTCGGCCTCCCCGTGGCCCGCCGGCGCCGGCCGCCCTCCGTCCCTCGCCGACGTCGCCAGCCTCACCAGGCCGGCGAAGGCGGCCGGGTCCCGCACCGCCAGGTCGGCCAGCACCTTGCGGTCGACGTCCACCTCGGCCACCCGCAAGCCGGCGATGAGGCGGCTGTAGCTGACGCCGTGCTGGCGGGCGGCGGCGTTGATGCGCTGGATCCACAGCTTGCGGAACTCCCCCTTTCGGGCCCGGCGATCGCGGTACGCGTACTGGAGGGAGTGCATGACCTGCTCGTTGGCGGCGCGGAAGCTGCGGCTCTTGTTGCCGTAGTAGCCCTGCGCCTGCTCCAGCACGGCGCGGCGGTGCTTGCGGCTGTGCACGGCGCGCTTGACTCTGGCCATCGGGGCTCCTTTCGTCGGGGGTGGGCGTGGACGGGGGTGCTCAGAGGCCGAGCATGCGCTTGACCTGCTTGCGGTCGGCGCCGGCCACCTCGGCGTCGCGGGCCAGGCGGCGGGTCCGCACCGAGGACTTCTTCTCGAGCAGGTGCGAGCGGAACGCCCGGCGCCGGCGGAGCTTGCCGCTCCCGGTGATCTTGAAGCGCTTGGCGGCGCCCCGGTCGGTCTTCATCTTCGGCATCGGCTCAGCCTTCTCGTGGTCCCTCGGCGGCGTCGCCGTCCCCCGAGCCGGCGGGCGGCGGGGCGGACGGGACGGGGGTGGGGGCGGGCGGGGCGTCGGTGGCGGCCCGGGCCCCGGCGCCGCCCCGGGGGGTGGACCCGTTGGGCTCCGCGACCTTCTTGGTGGCCTGCTGCTGGGCCCGCTTGTCGGGGGCGAGGACCATGATCATGTTGCGGCCGTCGACCTTGGGGGCGGCCTCGACCTTGGCCGCCGGGCCGACCTCCTCGGCCACCCGGTCGAGGATCTTGAGCCCCAGCTCCTGGTGGCTCATCTCCCGCCCGCGGAACATGATCGTGATCTTCACCTTGTGGCCCTGGGCGAGGAACTTGCTCACCTGCCGCGTCTTGGTGTCGAAGTCGCCGGGCCCGATCTTGGGCCGGTACTTCATCTCCTTGATGCCCACGTTGCTGGTCTTGCGGCGGGACTCCTTGGCGCGCTGGGCGGCGTCGAACTTGTACTTCCCGTAGTCCATGATCCGGCAGACCGGCGGGTTGGCCATGGGGGCCACCTCGACGAGGTCCAAGTCGGCCTCTCGTGCGATGTGCAGGGCCTCGGGAAGGGCTTTTATGCCCAGCTGCGTCCCGTCTGCGGCGACCAGACGGACCTCCCGGGCCCGGATGCGGTCGTTGATCCTGGTCTCGGTGGCGCCCGCTGCGGCGATGCGGCATCCCCTCCTTGTTCGGTCGTGCCCGTTCGCGAGAAAGGGCAGGCGTCGGAAGCAACGCCCGCCCTCGGCGGCCATTCGACCCGGGCACACGGGGAGGTCCCCGGCGATCGGGTGGGGGCCCCGGGTCGGCCGGCGCCCCGCTTCCAGGTTCGGTTCGGTCGCCTAGGGTACCAGCGATGGGCACCCTGTGGACACCCGGAGGCGAGCGTCCCGTCGGCGGCGGCACCCCCCGGCCCCCCCGGCCGCAGCCGGCGCCCCCGCCGGCCGGCCCCGAGTCGGAGGCCGAGCTCGAGGCCCGCATGGAGGAGCTGCGCCGTCAGCTGGCGGAGACGCCGGCGTCGGTGGTGGTGGCCAACCACTGCTTCGGGCTGTTCGAGCTGGCCGCCCTCCACCTGTCCCTCCAGCCCCCCCAGCTCGACCAGGCCCAGCTCGCCATCGACGCCCTGGGCGCCGTCGTCGAGGGGCTGGCCGGCCGCCTGGGCGAGGAGGAGCAGACGGTGCGCGACGGCCTGGCCCAGCTCCGCCTCGCCTACGTGCAGCTCAAGTCCGCCACCGGCGCCGCCGGCGGGTCCTAGTGCTTCGACCTCATTCGTTCGCTTCGCTCACTCCATTCGGTCGAGTTCGATCGTGCTCCGGCGGGCGAGCGGAGCTCGCGCCGCCTCCGCCCTGTTCCTTCCCGGTGTCCGCAGCCGGATAGGCCGCCTGCGGCGGCGAGTGCGGCCACGGACCTTGCGCCTGTGAACGCGGCGAAGGTTTGTGGCCAGGGCACTAGCCGTCGCTGGTTCGCCGGACGTCGGCCGCCTCGGGCTTGCCCCGGGGGTCGACGACCTCGTCGTAGTCCACCTCGGCGCCCACGGGGACGGTGCGGGAGCCGTCGGCGATGGCCGTGCAGTGGA
>JBKHXC010000212.1:0-14353 GCA_046566225.1 Acidimicrobiia bacterium | reverse complement strand
ATCCGATACCAGAAGCGTTGGAGCTAGGGCCCCGTGACCAGGTGGTGGGGCAGGTCCCTCATCCTGACGATGAGCTGGCTGCGCGACGAGATGCCCAGCTTGGCGTAGACGTTCTTCAGGTGGTACTCGACGGTGTTCACGCTCACGATCAGCTCGGCGGCCACCTCCCGGTTGCGCTTGCCCTCGGCGACCAGCCGCACGACCGACCGCTCCTGAGCGGTGAGCTGGCCCGGCTCGCACCGCCGCGACCTCCGCGGCGCCAGGCGCCCCGCCGCCAGCTCCCGTTGGCAGCGGTCCAGGAACGGGCGGGCGCCCAGGGCGGCGAAGCCGGCGAGCGCCGACCCGAGCTGGACGGCGGCCGCCGACCGCTCGCCGGTCCGGCGCAGGAACGCCCCGTAGGACGCGTGGGCCAGGGCCCGGTCGAACGGTGCGGGGGCCTCGGCGCTGTGCTCGAGCGCGCCGCGGAACGCCTCGTCGGCCTCCCGCCGCCTGCCCGCCGCCATCTCGAGCTGGCCCCGGAGCCGGGCGGCGGTGCACCTGGTGACCGGGGCGGCTCCCGCCGCGGCGCGGGCCTCGAACCGTGCCAGCTCGTCGTCGGCCTCGTCCAGGCGGGCCATGCCGATGAGCGACTCGACGAGCAGCTCCTGCCACGGCCACAGTCCCGCCGGCTCGTCGAGCGCCCCCGCCGAGTCGACGGCGCGCAGGCGGGCGACGGCGTCGACGACCCGCTGATGGTCGCCCCTGGCCCGCCCCACCACGGCGTCGGCCAGCCCGGCGAAGGCCTGTTCGATGGGGGCGGCGGCAGCCGCGTTGGCCTTGGCGGCATGGGCCTCGGCTGCCTCCCACTCGCCGCGCCCGGCCCGGGGCCACGCCATCGCGGCATGCAGCGCGGAGGGCGACCCCGTGCCCTCGGCCGGTCCGCCGGCCATGCCGGCGTCGGCGTGGCGGAGGGCGTCGTCCCACGCGCCGAGGCGGTACTCGCTGACGGCGAGCACCAGCAGGGCCTCCGGCGCGGTCGCCGCCGGGCGCGTCGCCCGGTCCGCCAGGCCGGCGTGGTGGCGGGCGGCGGCCGGGTCGCCGGCGTACAGCGCGCAGATGGCCCGGGCCAGGAGCCGGTCCCCGCTGCCGGTCGCCGCCTCCTCGTTCGGGCCAGGAGGACCCGAGCCGACCGCCCGGGCCGCCTCGGTGACCCTCCCGGTCATGGCCAGCCCCAGGGCCAGGGGGGCGAGGGCCCCGCGGGCGCGGCCCGCCTGGCCGCACGAGAGCGCGGTCATCGCCCACTCGACCGCCTCGGAGGCGCGCAGCAGCCGCAGCTTGACGCCGGCGAGCGCCCCGGCGATCCTCCCCCTCAGGTGCCGGCGCGCCTCCACCGCGGCGAGCTCCCAGGCCCGCCGCAGTTGGCGCTCGGCGTCGCCCAGGTCGCCCTGCGCCAGCGCCAGCCGGCCGCGCAGGTAGGCCGATCGGCCCTCGTCGCCGAGGCCGGGGCGCCGGCCGGCGATGGCCATGGCGGCGAGGACGTCGCCGTCGCCCAGCCGGAGCTCGGCTGCCTCGACGAGGTCGTCGTCCCGGCGCGGGCCCTCCCCCACCAGGGCCGCCGCCTCGTGGAACAGCTCGGCGGCGCTCGCCGTCGACCCGCGTGCCGCCTCCCGGGCGGCGAAGGCCTCGATGTCGCCGGCCAGGGCCTCGTCCTCCTCGAGGGTGGCCGCCGCCCGGTGACGCAGCGCTGCGCCCTCGGTGGTGGCCAGGACGGCGGCGCGCCGGTGCAGGTCACAGCGCTCCGACAGGGGGACGGCGTGGTACACCGCCGCCCGGGTGAGCGGGTGCGGGAACTCGATCACCCGGTCGCGGTACCTGACGAGGCAGGCGTCGATGGCCGCCTGCAGCGCCTCGAGCGGTCGGTCGACCCCGCCGACCTGCCGGGCCGTCGACAGGGGGCAGGGGCCGACGACGGCAGCGGCCGACACCAGCCTCCTGGCCGGCGGGGGGCATGCGGTCAACCGGTCGAGCACGCACGCCAGGACCGAGCCGGGCACCGGCCGGGGTACGCCGTCGGACCCCAGCAGCGCGGCGTCGCCCAGCTCCTCGACGAGGGCCCGGACCAGCAGGGGATTGCCGCCGGTGTGCTCGCGCAGCCGCCGGGCGTCGTCCCGGGACACGCCGGGGACCCCGAGCGCCGAGACGAGGTGGTGGACGGCCTCGTCGCCGAGGGGCCCGAGGTGGATGACCCGCCCCGCCTCCGCCCGGGCCAGCCCGGGCAGCCCGCTGACGAGCGACCCGACGGCGTCGTCGGCGGCGGTGAGCACGGCCAGCACGCGGCCCACCGGCAGCCGGCGGAGGGCGAAGAGGAGCGCCCGCTGGGACGGGGCGTCGGCGCAGTGGGCGTCGTCGACGGTGACGACGACGGGCGAGGCCTGCTGGAGGGCGTGGAGCAGGTCGAGCAGGGCCATGCCGACGGCGGCCGGCTCGTCCGGCGCCCCCGGCCGGTCGCGGCCGATCGTGAGCGGGACGGGCAGCGAGGGCGCCGCCGACCGGGCCAACTGGTCGACCACGCCGAAGGGGACGGCGATCTCCGACTCCTCGCCGCTGGCCTGCAGGACCCGGGCGCCGCTCGCCCGGGCCGACAAGCGCCGGAGGAGCGTGGTCCTGCCCATGCCCCGCTCCCCCGTGACGAGGGCGAACCGGCAGGCGCCGCCGGCGGCGGCGGCGAGCATGCCGTCCAGGGCGGCGAGCTCGGCGTCCCGGCCGGCGAACGGCTCCTCGTGTCCGAGAGCTCCCATTCCCGTCATCTCCCGCCCAAACCGTACTTCGGCCACGGCCGTCGTTCCCGCCGTAGCTGAACGGGCGGCCGGTGGCGGTTGTGCGCGGATCTCCGTGGGAAGCCGGCCGCGCGCCGGCGGCGACGACTACCGGTTCCGGGGTGACGCCGCCGGAACGGCCCTCGATAGCGTCGGTGCCGCTGGGGGGGTCGGGGCCATTTCCGCTAGCGAGATTGGGGGTTGGGTGCCGTGTCCGATACGACCGCACTCCTCGACGACCTGGAGCCCTCTCCGAACGGCCGGTCCCAGACGAGCCTGGCCACGGCGGCGGCTCGGAACCTGTCGACCACCACCAAGTCGGTCCCCCAGATGCAGGAGATCACCTCCCGGTGGCTCCTGCGGGTCCTGCCCTGGGTGCAGGTCTCCGGCGGGGTGTTCCGGCTGAACCGGCGCCTGAGCTACGAGCTGGGAGACGGGAAGGTCACCTTCATCCCCAACGGGGCCACCCTGCGCGTGGTGCCCCAGGAGCTGCGGGAGCTGGCGCTGCTGCGGACGTTCGAGGACGAGGAGACGCTCAACGCCCTGGCGGCGCGCTTCGAACAGCGAGAGCTGTCCGCCGGCGAGGCGATCGTCGAGCGCGGCCAGCCCGCCGACCTGATCGTCCTCATCGCCCACGGCAAGGTGAGGAAGGTCGGCCTGGGCAAGTACGGCGACGAGACGGACCTGGGCGTGCTGGCCGACGGCGACCACTTCATGTACCAGGCGCTCATCGAGACCGAGGACCACTGGGAGTTCACCGCCCGGTGCGTGACCGCGGCGACCGTCATGACGCTGTCACAGCAGGCGTTCGAGGAGGTCGTCGCCCAGTCCGCGGTCCTGCAGGCCCACATCGCCGAGTTCCGGCGCGCCCGCCAGCGTCGCCAGAACCCCTACGGCGAGGCGGCGATCGAGACCGCGTCCGGCCACGTCGGCGAGCCCGAGCTGCCCCAGACGTTCGTCGACTACGAGACCAAGCCCCGCGAGTACGAGCTGAGCATCTCGCAGACGGTGCTGCGGGTGCACACCCGCGTGGCGGACCTCTACAACGAGCCCATGGACCAGATCGAACAGCAGCTGCGGCTGACCGTGGAGGCGCTGCGCGAGGAGCAGGAGCGCGAGATGGTCAACAACCGGGGCTTCGGCCTCCTCCACAACGCCGCGTTCAGCCAGCGCACCCCAACCCGCACCGGCCCTCCCACGCCCGACGACCTCGACGACCTGCTCGCCATGGTGAGGGATGCGGCGGTGTTCCTGGCCCATCCCCGGGCCATCGCCGCCTTCGGGCGGGAGTGCAACCGGCTGGGGGTCTACCCCCAGAGCGTCGACCTCCTGGGCCAGAAGGCGCCCGCCTGGCGGGGCGTCCCCGTGCTCCCGTGCAACAAGATCCCCATCTCCCCGGCGTCCACCAGCTCGGTCATCCTCATGCGGCTGGGGGAGGAGGAGCAGGGGGTCGTCGGGCTGCACCAGACCGGCATCCCCGACGAGTACCAGCCCAGCCTCAACGTGCGGTTCATGGGCATCGACGAGAAGGCCGTCATCAACTACCTGGTCACCGCCTACTACTCCTGCGCCGTGCTCGTCCCCGATGCCCTGGCCGTGCTCGAAGAGGTCCAGATCGGCCTCGCCTAGGCCCGAGCGGGCCCTGTCACCCCACGAACCGAGGACCCCGTGACCACCGCAGGCCAGCCCGGCGCCCCACCCCGGCGTGAGGTCCCCGGCGGTGCGGCGCCCACCAGCCTCGGCACCGAGCCGGCGCGGCGCCTGGCGACCACGACCAAGACGGCCCCGCAGATGCAGGAGATCTCCTCGCGGTGGCTGCTGCGCGTCCTGCCGTGGGTGGACGTCCCCGGCGGCACGTACCGGGCGAACCGTCGCCTCGCCTACCAGGTCGGTGACGGTCGGGTGGGCTTCCTCGCCACCGGTGCCGGGCTCCGGGTGCCGCCCCGGGAGCTGCGGGCTCTGCCCTTCCTCCGGCGCCTCGACGACGACGACGTGCTGCGGGCGCTGGCCGACGGGCTGGCGCCACGGCAGCACGCCGCCGGGGACGTGGTCGTCGAGCGGGGGCGGCCGGCCGACCGCGCCTTCCTCGTCGCCTCCGGCAAGCTCGAGCAGGTCGGCGCCGGCCGGTACGGCGAGCAGATCAGCCTCCGCGTCCTCGCCGAGGGCGACTCGTTCGGCCACCAGGCCCTGCTGGGCCCCCCGGGGCGCTGGGACGCCACCGTGCGGGCGGTCACGGCGACGACCGTGCTGGAGCTGGCCCGGTCGGCGCTCGACGCGCTGGTGGAGCGCTCGGACCTCCTGCGCGCCTGCATCGACGACTACCTCGCCGAGCGCCGTCGCCCCCGGACCCGCCACGGCGAGGCCGCCGTCGCCACCGCCTCCGGCCACGGGGGCGAGCCGGAGCTGCCCCGCACCTTCGTTGACTACGACGTCGCCCCCCGCGAGTACCAGCTGAGCCTCTCGCAGACCGTCCTCCGGGTGCACACCCGTGTCGCCGACGTCTACCGGCGGCCCATGGACCAGTTCCGCCAGCAGCTCCGGCTGACGGTCGAGGCGCTGCGGGAGGAGCAGGAGCACGAGCTGGTCAACAACCGCCGCTTCGGGCTGCTGCACTGCGCCGACCCCGGGCAGCGCATCTCCGTCCGCACCGGTCCCCCCACGCCCGACGACATGGACGACCTCCTGACCCGGCGCCGCAAGACGCGCTGCTACCTGGCCCACCCCCGGGCCATCGCCGCCTTCGCCCGCCAGTGCAGCCGGCGCCGCCTGTACCCGGAGCCCGTCGAGGTCATGGGGGCGACGGTGCCGGCGTGGCGGGGCGTCCCCATCCTGGCCTGCAACAAGATCCCCGTCGCCCCGGACGGCACGACGTCGATCCTCGCCTTCCGCACCGGCGAGGACGACGAAGGCGTCATCGGCCTCCACCAGGTGGGGTTGCCGGAGGAGCGCGAGCCCGGGCTCAACGTCCGCCGGATGGGCGTCGAGGGCAGGGCGGTCTCCACCTGGCTGGTCAGCACCTACTACTCCTGCGCCGTGCTCGTCCCCGACGCCCTCGGCGTCCTGGAGAACGTCGAGGTGGGCCGGTGACGTCCCGGCCGAGCGACGTCGCCGTGCGGCCCGCCCCACCGGCCGGCGGAGGGAGGGCCGCCGAGGTCGACGCCGGCCGGGAGGCGCTGTCGTCGGGGCGGGCCGCCGTCGATGCGTTCCTGCGCACCGCCGTCGGGACGATGCCCGACTCCGTCGGCCGCATCTCCGGCTACCACCTGGGCTGGCTCGACGCCGACGGCGTGCCCGCCGCCGCCGACCCGGGCAAGGCCATCCGGCCCACGCTGGCGCTGCTGGCGGCCGAGGCCGTCGGGGGAGCGGTCGAGGCGGCCCTGCCCGCCGCCGCCGCCGTCGAGCTCGCCCACAACTTCTCGTTGATCCACGACGACGTGATCGACGGCGACCGCACCCGCCGCCACCGCCCCACGGCGTGGACCGTGTTCGGGACGGGCCCCGCCGTCCTGGCCGGCGACGCCATGCTCGCGCTCGCCTACGACGTGCTGGCCACCAGCGGGCACCCGCAGGCCGGGAGCGTGGCCGCCATGTTGAGCACCGCCGTGCTCGGCCTGGTCGGCGGCCAGCGCGAGGACCTCGCCTTCGAGCACCGGAGCGACGTCGGGCTGGCCGAGTGCCTGAGGATGGTCGAGCGCAAGACCGGGCTCCTGATGGGGTGCGCCTGCGCGGCGGGCGCCGCGTTCGGCGGCGGCCGGCCCCACCAGGTGGACCGGCTGCGCCGGGTCGGCGTGCACCTGGGCTCGGCCTTCCAACTGGTCGACGACCTGCTCGGCATCTGGGGCGACCCGGCCGTCACCGGCAAGCCGGTGTACTCCGACATCCAGAGCCGGAAGAAGTCGGTGCCGGTGGTGGCGGCCCTCACGTCGGGTACGGCGGCGGGCCGGGAGCTGGCGGCGCTGTACCGCAGGGACGGCACCCTCTCGGAGGGCGAGCTCGTCCGCGCCGCCGCGCTGGTGGACGAGGCGGGCGCCCGGCGGTGGTGCCACTCCCGGGCCCGGGCGTTCGCCGCCCTCGCCGTGCACGAGCTCGACGCCGCCGGACCGAGACCGCGCCCCGCCGGCCGGCTGCGCTCGCTGGCGCTGCTCATGTCGGGGCAGCACCGATGAGCGGGCGCCCTCCGGGGACGCCGGCGGCGGCCGGCCGGCCGACGCTCCTCGACGCGATCGAGGGCCCGGCCGACCTGCGCCGGCTGAGCCCCGGCGAGCTGCGCGACCTGGCGGGCGAGATCCGCCGGTTCATCGTCCGGTCGGTGTCGGTCAACGGTGGCCACCTCGGCTCGAACCTGGGCGTGGTCGAGCTCACGCTGGCCCTGCACCGGGTGTTCGACTCGCCCCGGGACGTCATCCTCTGGGACACCGGCCACCAGGCCTACGTGCACAAGGTCGTCACCGGCCGGCGCGACCGGTTCGCCACGCTGCGGCGACCGGGCGGGCTCTCGGGCTACCCGTCGAGGGCCGAGTCCGAGCACGACTGGGTGGAGAACAGCCACGCGTCCACCGTGCTCAGCTACGCCCACGGCCTGGCCACCGCGCTGGCCCTGCGGCGCCGGTCGGACCGCAGGGTCGTGGCCGTGGTGGGCGACGGCGCCCTGACCGGGGGGATGGCCTACGAGGCCCTGAACAACCTCGGTCACACCCAGCGCCGGGTGCTGATCGTGCTCAACGACAACGGCCGGTCCTACGCCCCGACGGTGGGGCTGGTGGCCGGCCTGGGGCGGCTCCGCCTCAACCCGGCGTACGTGAAGGGCCGGGACCGGGTGCAGCGGGCCATCCGGGACCTCCCGGTGGTGGGGGAGTACTTCGACCTCGGCGTGGAAGGCGTCCGGGCCGCCATGCGCGAGGCCGTCCTCAGCCCCGGCGGCTCGACCGAGCCGGCGGCCGGCGCGGCGCCCATGCCCGACACGGTGATGCACCCGGGATGCTTCTTCGAGGCCCTCGGCGTGCGCTACGTGGGCCCCGTCGACGGCCACGACGTCGGCGCCCTGGAGCGGGTGCTCTCCCAGGCCGGGGACCACGACGGCCCCGTCGTGGTCCACGTGCTCACCCGGAAGGGCCGCGGCTACGGTCCGGCCGAGGGCGACGGCGAGAAGTGCCTGCACGACGCGCCGGTGTTCGACCCGGTGGCCGGCCCGCCGCCCTGGTCACCGGTGGGGTACACCCTGGCCTTCGCCCGGGCCATGGTGGAGGCGGCCGAGCGCGACCCGCGGGTGGTGGCGATCACCGCGGCGATGGCCGGGCCCACCGGGCTCCGGCCCTTCCAGGACCGGTGGCCCGAGCGCGTCGTGGACGTCGGGATCGCCGAGCAGCACGCGGTGACGGCCGCCGCCGGGATCGCCATGGGGGGCCTGCGACCGGTGGTCGCCGTCTACTCGTCGTTCCTCACCCGGGCGCTGGACCAGGTCAACCTGGACGTCGGGCTGCACCGCCTGCCCGTCGTGTTCTGCGTGGACCGGGCGGGGATCACCGGCGACGACGGCCCCTCGCACCATGGCGTGCTCGACCTGGCCCTGCTCTCGCAGGTCCCGGGCATGACGGTGTTCGCCCCGTCGTCGGCCGAGGAGCTGCGGGTGATGCTCCACCAGGCGCTGGCGCTGGACGGCCCGGCAGCCATCCGGTACCCGAAGGGCCGGGCCCGCTCCGCGCCGTGGGGCGAGGTGGGCACCGGCCTCGGCGCCCGGCCCGTGCGCGAGGGGGGCGACGTCTGCCTCCTCGGCGTGGGCAAGCTCCTGGCGGCCGCCGAGGAGGCGGCCGGGCTGCTGTCGGCGCACGGGGTGAGCTCGACGGTCTGGGACGTCCGCGTCGTCAAGCCGCTCGATGCCGCCATGATCGCCTCGGCCCTCGACCACCGGCTGGTCGTCACCGCCGAGGACGGCGTGCGCCACGGCGGCGCCGGTGCGGCGGTGCAGAGGGCGCTGTCGGACCGGGCCCGGCGGGCCGGCCGGCCGTCGCCACCCGTCGTCGCCCTCGGCGTCCCCGACGCCCACCTCCCCCACGGGCCGGCCGACGCCCTGCTGTCGCAGCTGGGCCTCGACGGGCCCGGCATCGCCGCCGCCGTGCTGGCCGGCCTCGACGCCCACCAGGTCGTGGAGCGGGCATGAGCGCCCAGCGCCCGCGCCCGCCGTCGGCCCCCGCCGAAGGAAGGAGACCACGATGACGGACCAGAGATCCGCCCCGGTGACCACCACCGACTACCAGCGTGACGTCGCCAACTACTGGGACACCCACGTCGACGACCCGGTCAACCTGGAGCTGGGGAAGGTCGACCACATCTACCACCACCACTACGGGCTGGGCGATCCCGACCGGTCGGTGCTGGAGGCCCCGGACGACGTCCGCGACGACCTGGTGATCCGTGAGCTGCACCGGCTGGAGACGGCCCAGGCCGACGTGCTCCTCGACCACCTGGGCGCGATCGGCCCCCACGACCGCCTCCTCGACGCCGGCTGCGGGCGGGGCGGCACCAGCATCATGGCCGGCCAGCGGTTCGGGTGCCACGTCGACGGCGTGACCATCTCCGGGTACCAGGCCGACTTCGCCAACGCCGAGGCGGCCCGGCGGGGCGTCGAGGACCGCGTGCGCTACCACCTTCGCAACATGCTCGACACCGGGTTCGAGGACGCCCGGTTCCGGGCCATCTGGAACAACGAGTCGACCATGTACGTCGACCTGTTCGACCTGTACCGGGAGTTCCACCGCCTGCTGCCCAGGGGCGGCCGCTACGTGTGCATCACCGGCTGCTACAACGACCTGCTGGGCCCCAAGTCCCCGGCCGTCACCGCCATCGACGACCACTACATCTGCAACGTCCACGCCCGGAGCACCTACTACAAGGCGTTGGCGGCCAACGACTTCGTCCTCGCCAAGGTCCTCGACCTGACGCCGCAGACGATCCCGTACTGGGAGCTGCGACAGCAGTCGTCGGTACGCACCGGGATCGAGGACGCCTTCCTCGCCGCGTACCGGGAGGGCAGCTTCCACTACCTCCTGATCGTCGCCGATCGAGCCTGACGCCCGCGGCCGTGGTCACCCAGCAGCGAGCGATCAGCCAAGGAGGCGCCGTGCCCCTTCTCGACCGCCGACCGGCCCCGGCGACGGGTGCCGACGTGGCCGGCATGGTGTCGGCCCTGCTGTCCAGTCCCGAGCGCCCGGCGCCCCCGACCCTCCTGCCGGACGCCGGAGAGGCGCCGCTCCCACGCGACGACGGGCCCGCGGCGCCGGCGTCGAGCCTCCCGTTCGCCCTTCCCGGCGGGATCGGCACGTCGGCGGTGCGGGTGCCCCGACCTCCCGCCCGCCGCCCGCCCGACGCCGCCGCCCGCCGCCCGCCCGACGCCGCCGCTCGGCTGGGCACGTCCGCCATGCGGCTCCTGGCAGGTCCGGGCGCCCGGCCGCCGGGCGAGGCGCTGTACTGCCCGCCGGCGGTGCGTGACGACGTCGCCCTGGGCGAGGCGGTGAACGACCGCCTCGTCGAGTGGGCCGAGGAGGTGGGCGTCTACCCGGGGCAGCTCGACAAGGTGCGCGCCGCCGACTTCGGGCGCCTGGTCATGCTCACCCACCCCGCCACCGACGACCCGGACCGGCTGCTCGCCGCCGGCAAGTGCATCCTGGCCGAGTGGGCCACCGACGACCACTTCCTCGACGACGAGTCCATCGGCGCCGACGCCACGGCCATCGCCGCGCGCCTGGGCGTCACCTACGCCGCCGTGGACCCGACCGACCTGCCGGTTCGCTACGCACCACAGCTCGACCGGGCGCTCGACGCCGAGCCGGTCGCCGTCGCCTACCGGTCGGCGATCGGCCACCTGGCGCGCTACGCCACGGCGACGCAGCTGGCCCGCCTCCGCCACGAGCTGGCGGTGATGTTCCTCGCCTACAACCACGAGGCGAACTGGCGCACCTCGGGGCGGGTCCCCCCGGTGTGGGAGTACCTCACCCACCGCCACGAGAACAGCTTCCTGCCCCCCATGGTCCTGGTGGACGCCATCGCCGGCTACGAGGTGCCGGCGTGGGAGTTCGCCGACCGACGCGTGCGGCGGGCCTTCTGCCTGGCCGGCACGGCCAGCGTGGTCCTCAACGACCTCTACTCGAGGACCAAGGAGCAGGACGCCGACTTCGACCTCCCCAAGCTGATCGCCGCCGAGGAGGGATGCTCGGCCGAGGAGGCCGTCGAGCGCACGGTGTGCATCCACAACGAGCTGATGCACACCTTCGTGGCCGAGGCGTCGGTGCTGAGCCAGCTGGGCTCGGTGGAGCTGCGGCGCTTCCTGGCCGACCTGTGGGCGTGGCTGGGCGGCAGCCGGGAATGGCACAGCACCACGGGGAGGTACCACGCGGCCGGCCGGGCGTGAGGCCGGCGGTCAACCGTCGCCCGCCGACAGCTCCAGGAGGAGGTCGGCCACCTGCCGGGGCGCGGTGACGTGCGCGCCGTGGCCGGCCGCCAGCTCGCGGTAGCGCCAGCCGGGAGCGGATCGCGCCCGCTCGACGTGGGGCGGGGGAGCCACCCCGCCCTTGCCCTCGGTGCAGAAGACGTACGTGCGGGGGAGGCTCGCGGCGGCGTCGTTCGTGAGCCGGACGGGCTGGGCGAACGTGGCGGCCGGCTGCGGCACCATCCGGGAGAGCACCCAGCGGACGTCGGGGTCGAGGCCGTCGGGCAGGTCCTCGGGGACCGGCGGCGGGATCCGCCACCCGTCGCCCCTGGTCCGCACCAGCTCCTGGTAGGCGGCACGCTCCTCGGCGGGCACGAGGTCGTACTCGGACTGGCCGTCCTCGGGCACCTCGGCGTCGAGGTAGACCAGATGCGCCACCCGCCGGGCCGTGCGGTCGGCGGCGGCGGTGATCACCACGCCGCCGTAGCTGTGGCCGACCAGCACGACGCCCTCCAGGTCCTCGAAGTCGAGCACGCCGACCACGTCGTCGACGTGGGTTCCCAGGTCGACGTCGGGGCGGGCGAGGTGGGCACGCTCGCCCAGCCCGGTGAGCGCCGGGGTGACCACCTCGTGGCCGGCGGCCCGCAGCAGCGGCCGCACCCAGCGCCAGGCATGGCCTCCCGACCAGGCACCGTGCACGATCACGTACGTGGCCATCCTCCGACCTCCTCGGTCCTGGGCCGCCCCCGTACGGGGCGGACGGGCTGGGATCATGTCCTGCTGGCGGGGCGCTCGCGGCGGACCGTCGGCCTGGTGCCCTTGATCGTGGTCGCCCGGAGGGCGGCGATGACCTCGTCGGCGACGTCGACGCCGCGCCTCAGGCCCTCGAGCTGGCGGCCGATGGGCTGGCCCCCGTGGATGGGCAGCACCCGCACCCCCACGCCGCGGCCGTAGCGGTGCATCGCCTCCGACACCTGCACCGCCAGCTCGCGGGTCGGCACCGGGACGAGGGCGGTGGGCAGCGCCCCGCCGGGCCGGCGAGCGACCCGCTCCAGCACCGGCAGCGCGAAGGCGGCTCACCAGCTCCCGGCCCCGGAGCAGCGTGGGGATGGCCTCCCGCTGGATCGGCGTCGGCTCCTCGTAGCCCAGGCGGGAGAGGGCGTCGACGAGCTCGCGGCGCAGCCCCAGCTCCGAGAAGGCCGTGATCGCCCCGCCGTCCGGATCTCCTTCGCGTGCGATGCCCCATCATCGTCCACCCGGTGCCCGCCACGCTCCTCGTGCTGCGGGCGGTCCCGGCGCCGGTGAGGGGTCGGCGACGATCTCGTCAGCGCCCGCCGACTGCACCGGCCGCAACGGGCTCGGCGGTGAGACGACCATTGTGGAACGGGAAACGGGGTGCCATCCTCCAGTGAGGCGAAGGAAAGGGGGGAGTCGTGGGCGAAGCGACGATCGAGGGGCTGCGCGAGCGGGTGCGTGGTGAGGTGATCACCGCGTCCGACGAGGGCTACGAGGAGGCCCGCACGGTCTACAACGCCATGATCGACCGCCGGCCGCTCGCCGTCGTGCGCTGCGTGGACGCCGGCGACGTGATGGCCACCGTGGACCACGCCCGTGACGGCGGCCTGGACCTGTCGGTCCGGGGCGGCTCGCACAGCGTGCCGGGGTTCGGCACCAACGACGGCGGGCTGGTCATCGACCTGTCCGCCATGAAAGGCGTCCGCGTCGACCCCGCGGCCCGTACCGCCCGGGCCGGCGGCGGCTGCACGTGGGGCGACTTCAACCACGCGACCTACCCGTTCGGCCTGGCCACCACGGGCGGGATCATCTCGACCACCGGGGTCGGTGGGCTCACGCTGGGTGGCGGCATCGGGTACCTGTCGCGCGGCCACGGCCTGTCGCTCGACAACCTGGTCTCGGCCGACGTGGTCACCGCCGACGGCCGCTTCCTGGTGGCCAGCGAGGACGACGACGCCGACCTGTTCTGGGCGCTGCGGGGTGGTGGCGGCAACTTCGGGGTGGTGACGTCGTTCGAGTTCCGGCTCCACCCGGTGAAGGACATCTACGCCGGCGTCTTCTTCTACCCGCTGGAGCACACCAGGGAGGTGCTCGAGTTCTACCGCAGCTACATCGCCACCGCACCCGAGGAGATGGGCGGCTTCCCGGCCTTCCAGATCGCCCCGCCGCTGCCCTTCATCCCCGAGGAGCACCACGGCCGCCCCTTCTGCGTCTTCGTGGCCTGCTGGGCCGGCCCCCTGGAGGACGGCGAGAAGGCCCTCGAGCCCATCCGCACGGCGGCGCCCACGGTGGCCGAGATGGTCACTCCGATGCCCTACCCCGCCCTCAACAGCGCCTTCGACGGCCTCGTGCCCCCCGGCCTGCAGCACTACTGGAAGGCGTCGTTCGCCACCGAGCTCACCGACGGGGCGATCGACGCCCACGTCGAGTACGGCCCCAGGTTGCCGGTCGTCAACTCGACCGTGCACATCTACCCGGTCAACGGGGCGTGCCACCGGGTGCCGGCCGACGGCACCGCCTTCGCGTACCGGGACGCCACCTTCGCCACCGTGGTCGCCGGCATGTGGCCCGACCCGGCCGACAACGAACGGAACATCGCCTGGGTGAAGGACTACTACAAGGCCCTGGAGCCCCACTCCGCCTCGGGTGGCTACGTCAATTTCATGGCCGGCGACGACCAGGGCCGGATCCGAGACAACTATCGCGGGAACTACGAGCGGCTGGCGTCGGTCAAGCAGCGCTACGACCCGACCAACCTGTTCCACCTCAACCAGAACATCGCCCCCGCCGGGTAGGGGCGCCGCCGGCCCCCCGCCCCTCAGCCGGGAGACGGTGGGCCACCTGGCAGCGCCCGGCGGGCTCGTCGCAGGTGGGGTGGAAGCACTCCCGGTCCCGCACCTGCACGGCCCGGCGGGTGGCGCCGGTGAAGGCCCGCCGGGCCTCGCCCACGTCGACGACCCGGGAGGGGGAGTCGAACACCACCCGCTCCACCCAGGCCTCGGGGAGCCACCCCACCAGCGACCCGGGGGTGACCACGGTTCCATTGGCCAGCTCGCACATCGGCCCGGCGAAGGTCTCGTAGCCCACCAGCACGCTGAACAGCGGCTCGGGACGCCGGGCC
>JBKHXC010000211.1:0-8174 GCA_046566225.1 Acidimicrobiia bacterium | reverse complement strand
CGCCCGACGTCCCGCCGTCGGGCGCCGACGTGGAGGACCCGTCGCCCGGGGAGCCGGCCGCCATCCCCGGCGGGGCCGACCCCGCCTGAGCCCTGCCCTCGGCGCGCCGCCTGCTGTCGTCTCCCGGGTCGTCGGTCATGAGGACGGCCAGGAGCTCGACATGCCGGCCGACGGTGTTGCGGCTGCGAGGCATTCTGTGGTCCGACCTGAAGATGAGGCCATGGTGCGATCCGCCTCGGGACTTCCACTGGCCGGCGATCACGGTGAAGCCGGCGACGGCGTTGGTCAGCAACGCTCGACCGTCGGAGGCGCACCGGTCGACCAAGGGTTCGTCGTCCTCGGCGCCTCTAGCATCCCGGCGTGGAGGACGAGGAGCGACACGTCGCCGGGCGAGTGCGCCTGGATCCGTTCGAGATCACCGCTCGGGCCCGCGGCTCTCGAGGTGACGGCAGCCTGGCGTTGCCCCGGACCGCACACTGGCCGATCTTCCCATTCGTGACCGAGGGCCTCCAGGTTCGGCCGCTGGAGGATCCCGTGTTGTCGGAACCGCCCCGCCGGGACTTCACCGCAGAGGAGTGCGGGACCTGCCGCCGCAGCGACCAGGACTTTGTGTGGACCGACGAGCGGTGGTTGGTGAGCATGTCCTCGGAGCCCGAATCGCTGCCAGCCGCGGTGCTGCACCCTCGTGCCCACCTCGACTTCCCGGATCTGACCGAGGAGCTGGGTGGAGAGCTCGGCGTGCTGCTCGTGCGCATACAGCGGGCGCTGGCGGCCATCGAAGGGGTGGGAAGCGTGCACGTCTACAAATGGGGTGACGGGGGCGCCCACCTGCATGTCTTCGTCGTGGCTCGGCCGCGGGGAATGATGCAGCTGCGAGGGATGTTCCTGACCACCTGGATGCACATCCTCCCACCTCTCCCGCACCCCGTCTGGGCCGCCCTTCGCTCGCACGTGGCTGCGACCCTTTCCGCCTGACCGATGGCGACCACCGGCTGACGGGCCGGCCCGGCGCAGGGACGCTCACCGGCCCTGCACGAGCAACGCAGTTCGAGCCCCGCTTACCCGACGACGTGGTTGCGGAGATCGCCGATTTCCCGCACGCGCGGGCAGGAGCCGTCACGGGCGAGCGATGAACCAGGCGGGACTGACGTCGGGCCCGCCGTGCCCGAGCCCAGCTCCACCTGTTCGGGGAGGAAGCGACGCACGGGCGCGGGGCCGCCGTGGAGGTGGACGGCGCTGAAGAACAGCTTCTCGCCCGCCACCTGGACGTCGCGACTGACCCCGACGAAGCCGACGTGGCCGCCCGGTCGGGTGGAGCGGATGGCCTGCATCATCGACTCCTGCGTGCCGACGGCCTCGATCACCGAGTGGGCGCCGAGACCGCCGATGAGCTCCTCCTCGACGGCGTGACGGGGGCGCTGCAGCTCGATGAGGCCGACCGGATGCAGGGGCCCCGGTGACCGGTTCACCGGCGACGTCTGGATGAACGCCGTCCTCAGGCCCGTCACCATTCGCGTCGGCCGTCGGTGAGGAATCCGATGTCTGAAGCCGCCGGAGCCGAGCAGCCCTTCCACGGCGACGACTACTGCCACCTGACGACGACCGGACGACGGACGGGCCGACCGCACCGCATAGAGATCTGGTACGCGGCCGAGGGCAACACGCTGTACCTGCTGGCCGGGGGTGGCAGGTCGTCGGACTGGGTGCGGAACCTGTGCGCGGACCCGAACGTCCTCGTCGAGCTCGGCGGCGACGTCCGGCCTGGCCTCGCCCGCGTCGTCGAGACCGGCCACGAGGCCGACACCGCCCGAGCGCTGGTGTTCGGGAAGTACGCGCCGCGCTACGGCGGTGACCTCACCGCGTGGCGGCGAAGCGCCCTGCCGATCGCCGTCGACCTCGCCAACTCCTAGACGGCCGACCGCGAGCCGCTCGTCCATGCGTCCCCGCGCGAACCAGCACCGGGCCGTGCGGTCTCCGGGTCGAGCCCCCCGTGCCCGACCCCGCGTCGCTGGAGGCCAGGTGGACGACGGACCCACCGGCAGGTGCCAGCGCGGGCTCCCGTGGAGGAGTTCGAGCTCCATCCATCTCCTCCGTCAGCACGGCGTCAGGCGATGACCAGCGCCAGCTTGCCCCGCATGTGCCCGCCCTCCAGGAGCCGGTGGGCGTCGGCCGCCTTCTCGAGCGGGAAGGCGCGCTCGACGTGGACGCCCAGCCGCCCCTCCTCGACCAGCCGCCCCAGGGTGGCCAGGCCGTCGGCGTCGGGGCGCACGAACCAGTACGTCCCTCCCAGCTCGCGCACGCGCGCCGCGTCGATGACCGACGCCAGCCGCCCGCCGTCGGCCAGCACCGCGGTCGACGCCTCCAGCGCCTCGCCGCCCACCAGGTCGAGCACCGCGGTGACGCCGTGGGGGGCGACGGCGCGCACCCGCTCGACCAGCCCGTCGCCGTAGGCGACGGGCTCGGCGCCGAGCCGGCGGAGGTGGGCGAAGTTGGCCTCGCTGGCCGTGCCCACCACCCGGGCCCCGAGGACCTGGGCCAGCTGGACGGCGAAGGTCCCCACGCCGCCCGCCGCGGCGTGGACGAGGACCACGTCGCCCGCTCCCACGTGGAGCACGCGGGTGAGGGCCTGCCACGCGGTGAGGCCGGCGAGGGGCAGGGCGGCCGCCTCGGCCCACGGCAGCGACGGCGGCTTGGGCGCCAGCGTGCGCACCGGTGCGGGGACCAGCTCGGCGTAGGTGCCCCACCGGATGTGGTCGCGCCGGACGTAGCCCATCACCTCGTCGCCCACGGAGAGCTCCGGGACGGCCGGTCCGGTCGCCTCCACCACCCCGGCCACGTCCCATCCCGGCACGAGCGGGAAGTCGCACGGGTAGCGGTTGGCCAGCCCCCCCTTGCGGACCTTGTAGTCGACCGGGTTCACCCCGGCCGCCCGGGCCCGCACCAGCACCACGTCGGGGCCGACCACCGGCTCCGGCAGGTCGGCGAGGCGCAGGAGCTCGGGGCCGCCGAACTCGTCGATCGCCATGGCTCGCACGGGGCGCCAGCGTAGGAGGCGCCGGGGCGGCCGGCGAGCGGGGGCCGCCGAGGCCCACGCCGCCCGGCCCCCATGGTCACCCCCCGGTGAGCAGCGACCGCAGTCCCGCCTCGACCGCCTCCAGCTCCCGGCGCTCGACCCGCTCGCCGGCGGCATGGGCCAGGTTGGGGTCCCCCGGGCCGTAGTTGGCGGCGGGGATGCCGCGGGCGGCGAAGAAGGCGACGTCGGTCCAGCCCAGCTTGGCTCGCGGGGTACCGCCGGCGGCCGCCACCAGCCGGGCCAGCAGGGGCGATCCCAGGTCGGGGGCCGCCCCGTCGGCGGCGTCGACCAGCTCGACGGCGTCGCCCCGGGACTGGTCGACGGCGTCGCCAAGGGCCCGGCGGACGGCGGCCACCGCCTCGGGGGCCCGGCGGTCGGGGGCGTAGCGGTGGTTGAGGTGGACGACGGCCCGGTCGGGGACCACGTTGCCGGCCACCCCGCCCTCCACCCGCACGGCGGAGAGCGCCTCGGCGAAGGTGCAGCCGTCCAGCACGACGTGGCGACCCTCGAAGGCGGCGGCCCGGTCGAGCACCGGCCCCAGCCGGTGGATGGCGTTGACGCCGAACCACGGGCGGGCGGTGTGGGCCCGCTCGCCGGCTAGGGTGACGGCCAGGCGCAGCGTGCCCTGGCAGCCGGCCTCGATGGTGGCGGAGGTGGGCTCGCCCAGCACGGCGGCGTCGGCCGCCACCAGCTCGGGCCGCTCGGCCAGCAGCCGGCGCAGGCCGTTGTGGCGGGACTCCACCTCCTCGCACTCGTAGAACACGTAGGTGACGTCCACCACGGGGTCGGGCACGGTTCGCGCCAGGTGCAGGTGCACGGCGCAGCCCGCCTTCATGTCGGCGGCGCCGATCCCCCACAGCACGTCGCCGTCCACCCGGGCCCGCTCGTTCCCGTTGGGCGGCACGGTGTCGAGGTGGCCGGCCAGCACGACCCGGGAGGGCCGGCCCAGCTCGGTGCGGGCCACGACGTTGTGGCCCACCCGGTCCACCACCAGCCACGGCACCGCCCGCAAGGCGGCCTCGACGTGGTCGGCGATGGCCGCCTCGGCGTGGCTGACCGAGGGGATGTCGACCAGCTCGGCGGTGAGGGCCAGCAGCTCGGCGCCGCTCACGCCGACACGCCGTGCTGGCGGAGGATCTCGTTGAGCTTGGCCTTGTCGTGGCGCTCGCCCTCGGCCAGCCGCCGCAGCACGAGCACGCACGGCAGGCCGAACTCGCCGCCCGGGAACTGCTTGCGGCGGCTCCCCTGCACGGCCACGCACCACGCCGGCACCACGCCCCGGGCCAGCTCCTCGCCCGTCTGCACGTCGATCACCGGGATGCCGGGGTTCAGCACGGCGCCCTCGGCCAGCACCGCCCCGGTGCCCACCCGGGCGCCCTGGGTGATCATGCACCGGCTGCCGATCATGGCCTCGTCGCCGATGAACACCGGGGCGGCCTGGGGCGGCTCGAGCACCCCGCCGATCCCGACGCCGCCCGACAGGTGGACGTTGGCCCCGACCTGGGCGCACGACCCCACGGTGGCCCACGTGTCGACCATGGTGCCCGCCCCCACCCGGGCGCCGATGTTGACGTAGCTGGGCATGAGGATCACCCCCCGCTCCAGGTGCGAGCCCCAGCGGGCCGACGCCCCCGGCACCACCCGCACGCCGGCCGCCGCGTAGCCCCGCTTGAGGGGGACCTTGTCGGCGTACTCGAACGGCCCCAGCTCGGTCGTCTCCATGGCGGCCAGCTTGAACACCAGCAGCACGGCCTGCTTCAGCCAGGCGTGGACGGTGACGGCCCCGGTGGCCTCGTCCCACTCGGCAACCCGGGCCCGGCCGGTGTCGAGCAGGTCCACCGCCTCGCGCACCGAGGCCAGGGCGCCGGCGTCGCCGGGGCCCAGCTCGGCCCGGTGCTCCCAGAGCTCGCCGATGGTGGCCTGCAGGTCGGTCATGGCCGGCGAGGCTACCGGCTGGGCCCGCTCGCCCCCGGCGACCGTGGCCGCCGGCGCTCAGCCGCCGGCGCCCGCCCCGACCAGGTCCCGGGTGAGGTTGTCCCCGCTGACCGGGTCGAACAGGTGCATCCGGGTGGCGTCGAACCACAGCTCGGCGTCCTCGCCCTTGCGGATGCGGCTGTCGGAGTCGAGGGCGGCGACGAGCTGGGTCCGCAGGGAGTCGCTGTCCAGCTCCCGGGCCAGCTCGCGCAGCTCGGCGGCGACGTCGGGCGGTGCGGTGAACGGCACGTAGGCGAACTGCTCGTTGCCCAGCCACTCGGTGACGTCCACCCGGGCGGTGAACACCACCCCGCGGTCGCGGGCCGGCCCCTCGACCAGGGAGGCGTCCTCGAAGTGCTCGGGCCGGATGCCGGCGATGAGCAGCTCGGCGCCGTCGATCCGCTCCCGGGTGGCGGCCGGCAGGTCCACGGCGACAAAGGGCAGCTCGACCCCGCCCTCCCGCACGGTGGCGGGCACGAAGTTCATGGGCGGCGACCCGATGAACCCGGCCACGAACAGGTTGACCGGCCGGTCGTAGAGCTCGCGGGGGGTGGCCACCTGCTGGAGCACGCCCTTGCGGAGCACGGCCACCCGGTCGCCCAGGGTCATGGCCTCGGTCTGGTCGTGGGTGACGTAGACGGTGGTGATCCCCAGCTGGTCCTGCAGGCGGGAGATCTCGGTGCGCATCTGGCCCCGCAGCTTGGCGTCGAGGTTGGACAGGGGCTCGTCGAACAGGAAGGCGTTGGCGTCGCGCACGATGGCCCGGCCCATGGCCACCCGCTGGCGCTGCCCGCCGGAGAGCTGGGCCGGCTTGCGGGGCAGGTGCTCGGTCAGCTCCAGGGTCTCCGCCGCCTTCTCGACCTTCTGGCGGACCTCGTCCTCTCCCCGCTTGGCCAGGCGGAGGGGGAAGGCGATGTTGTCGAACACGCTGAGGTGGGGGTACAGGGCGTAGTTCTGGAACACCATGGCCAGGTTGCGGTCCCGGGGCGAGCGCTCGTTTGCCCGCTCGCCGCCGATGAGCAGCTCGCCGTCGGTGATGTCCTCCAGGCCGGCGATCATCCGCAGCAGGGTCGACTTCCCGCAGCCCGACGGCCCCACCAGGATCATGAACTCGCCGTCCTCGATGTCCAGCGACACGTCGTTGACGGCCTTGAACCCGTCGCCGTACCGCTTGACGATGTTCCGCATGGTGATGGGGGCCATGGTCGGTCAGCCTTTCACGGCGCCGGAGGTGAGCCCGGCGACGATCTTCTTCTGGAAGAGGAGCACCAGCACGATGACGGGGATGGTGACCACCACGGCCGCCGCCGAGATGTACGGCGTCGTCCGCTCGAACTGCGACGCCCCGGTGAAGAAGGCGAGCGCCGCCGGCACGGGGCGGGCGCTGTCGGTGGAGGTCAGCGAGATCCCGAACACGAAGTCGTTCCAGGCGAAGAAGAAGGTGAGGATGGCGGCGGTGAACACGCCGGGCGCGGCGAGGGGAACGATCACCCGGCGGAAGGCCTGCCAGGGCGTGGCCCCGTCGACCTTGGCCGCCTGCTCCAGCTCCCAGGGGATCTCCCGGAAGAACGCCGACAGCACCCAGATGGACAGGGGCAGGGTGAAGGACATGTAGGGGATGATCAGGCCCAGCCAGGTGTCGTAGAGCCCGATCGAGCGCCAGATGTCGAACAGGGGGCCGACCAGGGCGACCACGGGGAACATGGCGATGGCCAGCGCCATGGACAGGACCAGCTTCTTGCCCCGGAACTGCAGCCGGGCGATGGCGTAGGCGGCGAAGGTGGCCAGCACGACGGACACGACGGTGGCGATCAGCGAGATGCCGATCGAGTTGCGCAGGGCGCTGGTGAACAGCGACGTGTCGAACACGGTGCGGTAGTTGTCCAGCGTCCAGGCGGTGGGCAGGAACCGGTTGTTGCCGATGTCGTCGCCCTCCTTGAACGACAGCGACAGGATCCACACCACCGGCAGCAGGGTGAACACGACCACCCCGGCGGCGGCGGCCGCCCACCCCAGCCTCCTGCGCAGCTCGGCGCTCATTCGCCCCTCACCCTCCCCAGGTCGACCCGGAACCCCTTGATGAACACGACGGCGATGAGGAACACCGACAGGAACAGCAGGACCGACACCGCCGAGCCGAGCCCCAGGGCGGTGCGGGTGATGGTCTGGCGGTAGGTCAGGAACGACACCGTCTCGGTGCCCTGCTGGCCGCCGGTCATCACGAACACGTTGTCGAACACGCGGTAGGCGTCCAGCGTCCGGAACAGGACGGCGACCATGATCGCCGCCTTCATGTTGGGCAGCGTCACCTTCCACAGCCGCTGCCACGCCGTGGCCCCGTCCACCTTGGCGGCCTCCTGGAGCTCCTCGGGGACCTGGGCCAGGCCGGCCAGCAGGAGGAGGGACATGAACGGGGTGGTCTTCCAGATCTCCGAGAGGCAGATGACGGCGATGGACGACCACCGGCCCGAGAACCACGAGTAGTCGCCCAGCCCCAGCCAGTTGTTCACGAAGCCCGAGTCGAGGGCGAAGGCGTAGCGCCAGGCGAAGGCCGACACCACGGTGATGATCCCGTAGGGCACCAGGATCGAGGTGCGGATGACGCTGCGCTGGAAGATGATCCGGTGCATCACCATGGCGAAGGCGAAGCCGATCACCAGCTCGACCACCACCGTGATCACCGTGATGACCACCGTGGTGAAGACGTCCTGCCACCAGAGCGAGTCGGTGAGCACCACGCCGTAGTTGCGCAGGCCGACGAACTCCCGGCCCTCGGGGTCGGTGAGGCGGTAGCTGTACAGCGACAGCCACAGCGCCTGGATCATCGGGTAGGCGGTCACCGCCAGCATGGCCACGAAGGCGGGGGCGGCGAGGCGCCAGGCCAGCCGCTGCTCGGACCGGGAACGGTCGGTGACGGCGGCGGCCGGGGCGGCGGGGGTGGCCGCCGTCACCGCCACGCCGCTCCCCGGCGCCCGGGCGAACGACGGGGATCGCCGACGGCTCGCCGGCGGCCGCTCCCCGCCGCCGGAGGCGGCCCCCCCGGCTGCCGGCCGGACGGAGACAGGGCGGAGGCCGGCCGGCTCCGCCGGGCGGCCACAGCACGATCAGCTCGGCTCGGGACCGCCGG
>JBKHXC010000210.1:0-4116 GCA_046566225.1 Acidimicrobiia bacterium | reverse complement strand
ACGGGCACACCATCCACCCCCACAGCCGCTCGGTGCGGTCGGGGAAGCCGTAGAGCAGCACGGAGGCGGCGACCAGCACCGGGATCACGGCGGCGGCCACCCAGCGGGTCGGGGCCAGGAGCCGGTCGGCGGCGCCGGGGCCCGGCGGCGGCTCGGTCACGGGGGCGTCGGGGCGGTTCACGGCCTTGCGTCCGCCGCGGCCGGCCCGCCGTTACACCGACGGCCGGTGCACCACGCCGGCGCCCGGGCGCGGTCAGGATGGTCGGCGTGGAGGTGCTCTCCAGCCGGGTGATCTACCGGGCCGCCGACCTCGGCCGGCTGCGGGCGTTCTACGAGGACACGGTCGGCCTGCGGGTCTACCGCGAGTACGGCACGGCCGGGGAGGTCACCGGCGTGGTTCTGTTCCTGGGCGGCGGCTTCCTGGAGCTGGTCGGCGGCGAGGAGCCGTCGGGCCCGCTGACGCTGTGGCTCCAGGTGCCCGACGTCCGCCGGGAGGACCAGCGGCTGCGGGCGGCCGGCGCCCGCGCCCTGCGGGCCGTCGAGCGGATGCCGTGGGGCCTGGTGGAGGCGTGGTTCGAGGACCCCGAGGGCAACCGGCTGTGCCTGGTGGAGGTCCCCGACGACCACCCCCTGCGCCGCCGGGTCTGACCGCCCCGCCCGCCCGACGCGGGCAACTGCTTGACTCCGGGCGAACGGGCGTCCATGCTCGAAATAGGCCAAGGCACGCAGGGCGGGGCGTAGCCCGCCCACGGCGCGGCCGGCCTCCACCCGCAGCGACCAGGGAGGGCGACATGGGGACGAGGCGGACGCGGACCATCCTCGGCACGGCGGCCGCGGCGGCGGTGACGGCGGCCCTGGTGGCGGGGCCGGCCGGCGCCGACGACGGCGGCCGGCCCTACCGGCTGGAGATGAGCGGGGCCCAGGAGTTCAACGCCGCCGGGGTGCCCATCAACCCCCACGGCGACGATGACCGCGGGTCGATCGAGCTGCGGCTGAACCCCGGCCAGCAGGAGGTGTGCTGGACGGTGGGCGAGATCACCATGACCGCCGGCGAGGCGCTGCCCACCGCCGCCCACATCCACCAGGCCCCGGCCGGGGTGGCGGGGCCGGTCGTCATCCCGCTGTTCGGGACGCCCGCCACGCCCGCCCCCACGTCCTACCCGACGGCCACCACCTGCGTGCCCGCCGACCGGGCCCTCATCCTCGACATCTTCCGCGACCCGTCGGGCTACTACGTGAACCTCCACAACCCGACCCACCCCGGCGGGGTGATGCGGGCCCAGCTCGGCTGACGGAGGGCGGCAGCGGCCCTAGGGTCTGCGGCATGGCCGACAGCCCCGACCTCACCGCCGCCATCGCCGACCTCGACGACGACTACCTCCGGGTCCAGCTCCTCCTCGCCGTCCGCCGGGCGGGCAACGAGGAGCCGCGCCGCGCCGGGCTGTGGCACGCGCTGGCCGCCCTGCTCGCCGCCGAGCAGCAGAAGCGGGGCCAGAGCAGCCAGCTGACCGGCGACAGCGGTGCCACCGGCGAGCCCGGCGGCTCCATCCAGGCCACCCTCGACTCGGTGCGCGAGGAGCTGCGCCGGGATGCCGCGGCCATCGAGGCCGAGTACGGCGACGCCGCCGGGGAGTTCCCCAACCCGGCGGGCCAGGCGCCGTTCGTGCAGCCCGAGGGCTGAGCGGGGCGCTTCGACCTCATTCGTTCGCTTCGCTCACTCCATTCGGTCGAGTTCGATCGTGCTCCGGCGGGCGAGCGGAGCTCGCGCCGCCTCCGCCCTGTCCTTTCTCAAGTGTCCGCAGCCGGAGAGGCCGCCTGCGGCGGCGAGTGCGGCCACGGACCGTGCCGCCGAGAACGCGGGCGAAGGTTCGCGGCCAGGGCGCTAGGAGAGTCGGCGGCGCAGTTCGTCGGCGTAGTCGCCGAAGTACCGGGAGATCACCGGCAGCTCGAACTCCCGGAGGATCGACGTGGCCGGCTCTCGGTCGAGGAGGAAGGCGAAGGACTGGCGCACGACCTCGTCGGGCGGCGCGTCGACGCCGAGGTCGTCGAGGAAGCCGTCCGGCACGGTGACGACGTGGCTGGTCTCCACGCCCCCCGCCTCGTGCACCTGCACGCCGTACCGGCCCGGGCCCATGGCGGTGAGCACGATGTCGGTCATGGCCCGGCCCTCCGCCGGGCGGGGCCGGTCGGGCTGGTGGCGTCGGCCACGTCGTACCTCCTGGTGGTCGGGGACCGTCCCCCCGGCCGCCCCCCCGATCCTAGAGTCCCGGGATGGCCCCCGCGCCCCAGCCGTGGTGGCGGCGGGCCCTGGCCCGGGCGACCGCCGGGACCGGCCCCCGCCTGTCCGGCGAGCCCACGTCGGCCAACGGCGCCTCGTCGTTCCACCTCACCTGGGCCCTGCCGCCCGGCCCGGCGCTGGCCGAGGTGTCGGCCGTCCTGGAGGTGGTGGTCCCGCCCGCCGTCGACCGGCTGTACTTCTGGGCCCTCCAGGTCGGCTTCGTGGGCGGAGGGGGCGACCGGGGGGCGGCCCACGTCGGCCTCCAGTGGAACGGGCGCCACCCCCGCAGCCGGGCGGTGAACTGGGGCGGCTACGCCCCCGGCGGCGGCCTGCTGGAGGGCACCGCGTCCGCCCTCCCCAGCGCGCCCGGCGACCCCAACACCCGCGACTACCCGCGGGAGCCGGGCCGCCCCTACCGCCTGCGGGTGTCGCCCTCGCCGGGCCGGGCCGGGGGATGGCGGGGGGAGGTGGTGGACGAGGCGTCGGGCGAGGCGACGGTGGTGCGCGACCTGCTGGCCGGAGGCGAGGCGCTGGCCCGCCCGGTGGTGTGGTCGGAGGTGTTCGCCCGCTGCGACCACCCCTCGGTCACCGTGCGGTGGAGCCGGTTCGAGGCGGTCACCGCCGACGGCCGGCGCCTCGCCCCCACCGGCCTGGCCGTGAACTACCAGGCGGCGGCGGCGGGCGGCTGCGACAACACCGTGTCGCTCCCCGACGGCCACGGCGGCGTCCTCCAGGTCACCAACGCCGAGCGCCGGCCCACGCCCGGCGGGGTCATCCCCCTCCGGTGAGCAGGCGGCGTCACGCAAGGACGAGGACGACCTTGCCCAGCTTGCCGGGGGTGGCGAAGCGCTCGTAGGCGGCGGCCACGTCGTCGAGGGCGAAGCTGGCCGCCACCACCACCGTGACCTCGCCCCGGTCCACCAGGGGCAGCACCTGCGCCTCCACCCGGCGGGCGGCGTCGGCCTTGGCCTCCAGCGGCCGGGGGCGCAGGGTGGAGCCGCTCACGGTGGCCCGCCGGTCCATCAGGACCCGCAGATCGACCTCGGCCCGGGCCCCGGCGCCCACCCCGATGACGGCGACGCGCCCGCCGGGCGCCAGGAGGGCCAGGTCGGCGGCCAGGTTCGGGCCGCCCACCAGCTCCAGCACCACGTCGAACGGGCCGCCCTCGAGCCCCGGCCCCACCACGGTGGCGCCCAGCTCGGCCACCGGGTGGCGCAGGGCGGGGTCGCGGACGCTGGCCGTGACCCGGGCGCCGGCCGCCGCCGCCAGCTGGACGGCGGCGGTGCCCACGCCGCCCGCCGCCCCCGTGACCAGCACCCGCACGCCCATGGCCCGCCGGCACTGGGTGAACAGGGCGTCGTGGGCGGTGGTCACCGCCTCGGGGAAGGCCCCCGCCACCTCGGCCGGGAGGGACCCGGGCACGGGCATGGCGAGGCGCTCGTGCACCGCGCACAGCTCGGCCTGGGCGCCGCCGGCCACCACCGCCATGACGCGCTCGCCCACGGCGAAGCGGGCGGCGCCGGCCCCGACTGCCACCACCTCCCCGGCCATCTCCCGGCCGGGGACGTCGGGCGGCGCCCCGGGCGGCGGCGGGTAGCGGCCCGCCCGCTGGAGCAGGTCGGCGGCGTTGAGCCCGGCCGACGCCACCCGCACGAGCACCTCGCCCGCCCCCGGCACCGGGTCGGGACGGTCCCGCACGACGACCCGGCCGTCGACCAGGGTGGCGGCCCGCACGCGCCTACGCCCGGCCCACGTCGAGGGCGTGGCGGCGGCGGGCGACCCGCCGGACGGGGCCGCCGACGCCCCGCGCCCGGGCCGTCACCTCCACCAGCAGCCAC
>JBKHXC010000209.1:0-2964 GCA_046566225.1 Acidimicrobiia bacterium | reverse complement strand
CTCGTCGCCGGGCTCGGCGGGCAGGCCCACCGGCTTCACCGACCGCCGCACGGGGGACTCGCTGACCGCGTCGAGCAGCGTCGTCCACCGCTCGGCCGTCGCCTCGGGCGCCATGGCCGCCCCGGCGGCGTCGCTCAGGCGCACGGCCAGCTCGGCGGGGAAGCGCGAGGACGGGTCGGGCGGGTGGGCGGACAGGCGCAGGGCCCGCACCAGGCGGCCCTCGTCGAGCGCCCCGGCCATGTCGCTGACCCAGCGCTCGCGCTGGTCGGCGACGCGCCGCTCGAGGGCCTGGCGCAGGGTCCCGGCCAGCAGCCGGCCCTCGTCGTCGCGCGCCGCATCGGCGCCGGCGACGACCGAGCGCAGGTCGCGCAGCGACACCTCGTCGAGCATCCTGGCCGCCGCCTCGGCCCGGTCCCGCCACTCGGCCGCCTTGAGCTGGGGGAGCAGCTGCTCGGCCAGGGCCACGAGCGGGCCACCCTTGACCTCCGGCTGGCCCTCCTGGCGCAGCCGGGCGTTCTGCGCCTCCACCGCCTGGCGCACGGCCGGGATGCCGCCCCGCAGCACCTGCTCGGCGATGGGGCGGTGCTCGGGGGAAAGGGTGGCCAGCACCGCCGCCCGGTGGACGTTGCCGGGCGACAGCCGCTTGGCCCTCGGCGCCGCCGGCTCCGGCTGCTTGGCCCCCGGGCGGCGGTCCCGCCCGTCGGGGCGTACGCCGTCGGGGCGCGCCCCGCGCTCGCTGCGCCGGCCCTCCGGTCGGGCGCGCTCGGTGCGGGGGCGATCGTCGGCGCCGCCCCGTCGCTCCGGGCGGGGGCGCCCGCTCGAGGTGGCCCCGTCGCGGGCTCGGGCGGGACCACCCCGGGGCGGTGACGCCCCGTCGCCGCGGCGTCCACCCTCGCCCCGGCGGCCGCCGTCGCGCCCGCGCTCGGGCCGGGGGCGGTCCGACTTGGCCAGCAGCGACGAGGTGACGCCGCCGTGGTGCTCGCGCGGGGGGCCCACCACCTCCAGGCGGGCGGGCTCCTGGCGCTTCTTCTCCCTGGGGGGGAGCACGGCGGTGATCGAGATGCCCTCGATCTCGAAGTCTGCCTCGGCGCGCACGACGTCGCCCACCCGGGCCCCGTCGTAGAGGAGGCGGGCGTCCACGACGCCCTTGGGCTGTTTGGCCCCGGCGGCGCGCCAGGTCCACGTGCCGTCGTCGCGGGAACTGGTCAGCTCGACTTCGATGCGACGACCCATAGCCACCTCAAGCTACCAACGGCGGCCCCCGGCGTCGGCGGAGCGGGAATCCACAGCCTTTTCCTCTTCCTTCCAACACGGGCCGGCTCGTACCGTGGACCCGTGGCCGACTTCGAGGTGAAGCTCAACGACGGGACGACCGAGGTCATCGAGGGTGCCGACGCCTACAGGCCCGACGGCCAGCTCACGTCGTTCTTCGCCTTCGGCGACGGCCGCTCGACCATCGACTCGTGGAGCGTGCGGGTGGCCAGCATCCGCACCACCGAGATCGTGGCCGTGCGCCGGCGCACCGCCGACCACCGGCAGCCGGAGGGCCGGCGCGCCGCGGCGTGAGCCCTCCCGGGGGGAACGGAGGCCAAGGCCGCCCGATCGTCCCTACATAATCACTCTTTAGCAGTCACCGGAAGGAAACCGCATGTCGCTCAGGGGCTGAGCGGCCCGGCGACGGTGGCCAGGATGTGGTCGACCACCACCACGCAGTCGGCGCACTTGGTCCGCCGCGAACCCAGCTCCCAGTCGTCGCTGCCCTGTCGGAGCAGAACGGTGTCGAGCCCGCACGCCGTGGTCCCCGGCGCCTCGACGGGGACGGCATGGGCCGGCTCGGCCCCCCCGGTCGTCCACCCGTCTCGATACCTCATGGTGCCCCCCTCGCTGGAGCGACTGGTCGCGGCCGACCCGACCATGCTGCCGAACCCGCCGAACCCGATCAATAGGCTAACCGACCAATCCACCGGTCCCCACCGGGAGGCGCCCACCGCCGCCGGGCGCCGCCTGGTCCCGGCGCGTCGGCCCTGTCCACCGGTGGGGCGCCGGCGTGCGAACCTGGAGGGCATGAGCGGTGGCGGCGGGCACTCGGCCGACGGGATCGGGCGGATGCTCGACCTGGTGCGCCGGCACCTCGACATGGACGTGGCCTTCGTGTCGGAGTTCGTCGGCGCCGAGTGGGTGCTGCGCCACGTCAGCGCCGACACCGCCGGCCTCGAGGCGGGCCTGCGGCACCCGCTGGAGGAGACCTACTGCAAGCGGATCACCGACGGCCGCGTCGACTGCGTCATCCCCGATGCGGCGGCCAACCCCGAGCTGGCGACCCTGGAGGTGACCCGCGCCCTGTCCATCGGCGCCTACGTCGGGGTCCCCATCGTGCTGTCCGACGGCACCCTGTACGGGACGTTCTGCTCGTACCGCCACCGGCCCGACCCCACCCTCACCGCCCGCGACGCCCGCTACCTGTCCCTGATCGCCAGCCTGTTCTCCGAGCGCCTGGAGGCCGAGCGGGACGCCCGGGCCCAGCAGGTGGCCGAGCTGGCCCGGGTGCGGGCCGCCCTGGAGGCCGGCCTGCCCCGGGTGGTGTTCCAGCCCATCGTCGAGCTGGGCAGCGGGCGGGTGTGGGCGGTGGAGGCGCTGGCCCGGTTCGACGCCGAGCCCGACCGCCCGCCCGAGGAGTGGTTCGCCGAGGCCCACCGGGTGGGGCTGGGCGTGGACCTGGAGCTCCAGAGCCTCGGCGCCGTGCTCGACCACCTCCCGGCCGACGGCTCGGGCCACGTCAGCGTCAACCTCGGCCCCGAGGCGCTGTGCTCGGCCGGCCTGGAGAAGCTGCTGGAGGACGTGCCCCCGCACCAGCTGGTCATCGAGGTGACCGAGCACGAGCTGATGGCCGACGTGGGGCGCACCCAGGACGCGGTGGCGCGGCTGCGCCGGGCCGGGTTCCGCCTCGCCATCGGCGACATCGGC
>JBKHXC010000208.1:0-5002 GCA_046566225.1 Acidimicrobiia bacterium | reverse complement strand
CGTGGTGCTGGGCGCCGGCGGGGTCGTGGTGGTCCTGGGGGCCGTCGCCGTGGTCGTGGCCGTGGTGGGCGCCGTCGTTGCCGGGGCGCCCGTTGCCGCCGGCGCCGGCACGGCGGGGCGAGGGGCGGGGGAAGGCGCCGGGGCCCCCGCCGCGCGCCGGCCCGGCGGCGCCGGCGAGGAGCCGTGCGAGCGTCCCGGTGCGCTCGCCGGCGCCGGCGGAGGGTCGGGGGTGGGCTCCGGCACGCCGTCGAGAGCCACGGACATGAACCGGCGCCACGTGTCCGCCGGGAACGAGCCCCCGGTCACCGCCCGGACGCCGTTGATGTCCACCAACGGCGCCGCCCGGTCGCGGTTCCCCATCCACACGGCGGTCGACAGGCGTGGCGTGTAGCCGACGAACCACGCGTCGCGGAAGGCCTGCGCCGTGCCGGTCTTCCCGGCGGCCGCTCGCTCGATGGCGGCCCGGCGGCCGGTGCCCCGCTCGACGGCGCGCTCGAGGATGTCGGTGACGGCGCTCGTCACGCTGCCGGCCAGGACGCGTTGGGGCGACCGCGACCGGTTGTCCTCGATCACCTCGCCGTCCGGGCCGCGCACGTAGCGCACGGGCGTCGGGGGAGCGCGAAGCCCGCCGGCCGCGAAGACGCCGTAGGCGGACGCCATATCAAGTGGCGAGACCTCCTGGACGCCGAGGGCGTAGCTCAGCCCGTGCCGCCGGGGCGCGGCGACCCATGCCGTCGTCACCCCCAGGCGCTTGGCCATCCGCCCCACGGTGGCCACCCCCACCTCCTTGACCACCTGGGCGTACACGGTGTTGATGGAGCGGACCGTCGCGCTGGCCAACGTCGTGCGCCCGAAGCCCCTCCGCCCGAAGTTCCGGATGACGCAGCCCTCGCCGTGCCCGCACCCCGGGGCCCGGTAGGAAGCCGGGGCTCGGTACACCGCCGAGGCCGGGACACCCTGCTCCAGGGCGGCGGCGAGCACGAAGGGCTTCCACGCCGAGCCCGGCTGCCTGCCCGTCCCGCCTCCGTCGACCACGAGGTCGTCGGCCTCCCAGCAGCGCGCCGCCACGTCGACGCCGCCGCCCGGGCGTGGCGGGCACCGCCCGAGGGCGAGGTTGACCTGGCCCCCGGGCGCCGCGAAGTCGCGACCACCCACCAACGCCCTGACGAAGCCCGTGCGCGGCTCGACGGCCACCAGCGCCATGTCGACCGGAGGAGCCACGCCGGCGAGGCCGTCGGCCACCGCCCGCTCCGCCGCCTGCTGCGCCCGGGCGTCGAGGGTGGTGTGGATCTCCAGCCCCCCCCGTCGCAGGGCCTCCTCGCCGATCCTCGCCTCCACGTAGCGGCGGACGTAGTCGACGAAGTACGGGTGGCGGTCGTGCACCGACGCCGGAGGCCGCACGACCGTGGCCGCCGGTGGCGGCGGCTCGGGCGACGCCCAGACTCGCTCCTCGACGGCCTCGGCGTGCCGGCCAGCGTCGATGTACCCGTGTTCGAGCATCTTGTCGAGGACGATCACCCGCTTGCGCTCGGCGCCCTCCGGGTTGGCCCGGGGGTCGTAGCGGCTGGGGGCGGGGATGACCCCCGCCAGCAGCGCCGCCTCCGACAGGGTGAGGTCGCCGACCGGCTTGCGGAAGTAGACCGACGACGCGGCGCCGACTCCGTAGGCGCCGTTGCCGAAGTACACCGTCGACAGGTAGCGGAACAGGATCTCGTCCTTCTCCAACGCCCGCTCCAGCCGGCGGGCCAGCACGGCTTCCCGCAACTTCCGCCCCAGCGTCCGCTCCGACCCCGTGAACGCGTTCTTCACGTACTGCTGGGTGATGGTGGAGCCACCCTGCTCCACACCGCCCGCCCGTACGTCGGCGACGAGGGCCCGCAGGGCGCCCCGCAGGTCGATCCCGTCGTGCCGATGGAACGAGGAGTCCTCGGCCGCCACGACCGCCTGCAGGAGGTGCTCGGGGATGTCGCCCGGCTCGACGGGCACGTGGCGGTCGTGCTCGTGGAAGCGGGAGACGACCTGGCCGGAGGCGTCGTAGACGACGCTCACCTGACCGGCCGGCGGTCCCGGTGGAGGCGGCAGCGGCGTGATGCCCGGCACGAGCAGCACGGCGACGACGACGATGGCCACCACGGCCACCGGGGCGGCCGCGGCCAGCGCCAGCGAGGTCGCCGCCACGCGGGCCAGAGCCCTGTCGTCAGCCATGCTCATCGCCGGGCCACAGCCGGGGGCCGGCAGGACGCCCTTCCCGACCGGAGCACCCCGTCATCGGCTCGAGGCCTTCTTGGCGCCCCCTCACGTAGCGGCAGCCAGCTCCAGCCACACGACCTTGCTCCCGCCGTCTTCCAGGTCGACGCCCCACCTGTCGGCCAGGTCCTCGATGAGCAGCATGCCTCGATGGCGGGTCGGCGCCTCGGCCTCCGGTCGTACCGGCAGCTTCCTGCTCCCGTCCCGGGCCTCGATGCGGATCCGGTCACGCCGGCGGGCGACGCCGAGCTCCACCGAGGTCCGGGCGTGCCGGACGGCGTTGGTGACGAGCTCGGTGGCCAGGAGCTGGGCCAGGAACTGGGTCTCGTCGCTGACGCTGTCGGCCTCCACCTGGCGCTGCACGAACCGCCGGACGGCCTCCCCACTGGTGAGGTCGGGCCCGAGGCAGCACCAGCGCATGCGTCCCCCATACCCGCCCGGGCTCGTTCGCAGTCGCGCCCGTCAAGGACCGCCCGCCGACACCCGCCCCGCCATGGCGAGGAGCTGCGAGCGGCTCGGGTACGAGGCCTGCGAGCCGTAGGCCTGGACCGCGCAGGACGACGCGGCCACGGCCAGCACGGCGGCGCCGGCCACGTCGCGGCCGGAGTGCAGGGCCCACGCCAGGCCTCCGGCGAAGGCGTCGCCGGCGCCGGTGGCGTCGACCACGTCGAGGCCCTCGGGGCCCCGGACGACGGCTCGCACGCCGGAGGAGACGACGGCGCAGCCGCCGGCGGGCAGCTTCACGTACACCGCCCCCGCTCCCCGGTGGTGGAGGTCCTCGGCCGCCGCCAGCGCCCCGCCGGGCCGGGACGCGTCGACGCCGGTCAGCGCCGTCGCCTCCCGGTGGTCCGGCGTCAGGTGGTCGGACGCCCTCAGCAGGCGGTCGGCGACGCGCTCGGGCGGCGCCGGGTCGACGACCACGGCGACGCCCCGCCGCTTCGCCGCCGCCACGGCGGCGAGCGCCACGTCGACGGGGACCTCAACGTCGGCGACCAGGACGGACGAGGGGTCCATGCTCGACATGCCGCCGGCGACGGCCCCGGCGTCGCCGGCCCAGGCGTCGTTGGCGTTGAGGGCGAGCACGATCGTCTTGTCGCCGCCCGGCTCCACCATGATGCAGGCCATCCCCGTGGGGCCCGGCGCCCGCCGCACGCCACTCACGTCGACCCCCGCTCGGCGGGGCCCGTCGAGCGCCTGGGCGGCGAGGTCGTCGTCGCCCACGCAGCCGAGGAGCACCGCCTCGGCGCCCAGGCGCCGGGCCAGCACGGCGACGTTGGCGGCCTTGCCGCCCGAGGCCCGCAGGAAGTCGGTCGCCGCCACCGCCCCCGGTCCGTCCGGCGACCGCTCCACGCGCACCTGGAAGTCGGCGTTCACGCTGCCCAGCGCCACGATCGCCACCCCGGCCCTCCTCTCCGGCTGATCGGCGACACCTCCGGCGGATCCGCCGTCGTCGCGCCGCCGTGGCCGCTCCCTACCCGCCGGCGCCGGGAGCGGACACCGGCTCGCCGTGCTCGGCGCCGTGGAACCCCCCCGCCGCGCCGGTCGCACGTTTGGCCGCGCCGCCACCGGGTAATCCGCGGGAAGGAGGTGGAGACCATGGAGTGGTTGGCATTCCTGATCGCCCTGGCCGTGTCGGGACTGATCGTGGGCGCACTGGCCCGGCTGGTGGTCCCCGGCCCCCAGGCCCTCGGCCTGGTCGGGACGATCCTGGTCGGGCTCGCCGGCTCGTTCGTCGGAGGTCTGGTGGGACGGGCCCTGTTCGGTGAGACCGGGTGGCTGGGCTCGCTTCTCCTCGCCGTGGCGGCGGCGGCCCTGTTCGTGCTGCCCTTCAGCGTCGGCAGGCGGGCCTATTAGCGGGTGCCGGCGGGTGGCGGCGCCGTGGTCCCGAGGCGGCCCGCACCCCGCCGCCGTTGACATCACACCCGGCGGGAAGGAACATTCGCCCATGCGACGTCTCCTCGCCGTGGTCTGCCTGGCGGTGCTTCCCCTCGCGGCCTGCGGCGACGACGACGACGCCGACGTGGCCGGGGACGCCACCACGACGTCCACCACGTCGCCGCCGACGACGGGCGCCGCGGGAGGCGATGCGCCACCGCCGCCCAGCATCCCCGGGTCGGTCAACGACCACGGCGTCGAGCAGCTGAGCGGCGACGAGATGGACCTGGAGCTGGACGACTTCTACTTCGAGCCGACCTTCGTCCACGCCGATTCCGGCCAGTCCGTCACCGTGCGGCTCCACAACGAGGGCGACGCCCCGCACACCTTCACCATCCCCGGGACCGACGTGGACGCCGTCGTGGCCGCCGGTGAGGACGACGAGGTCCAGGTGACCCTTCCCTCCGAGGGCCCGGTGGTGTTCGTGTGCCGGTTCCACGAGGCCCAGGGGATGCGCGGCGCGTTCTACTTCACGGGTTGAGCCCGCCGCCCGGGTCCGGCGGCACCGCTCTCCTCAGCGGGCCAGGCCCCGCCGGGCGGCGTAGGCGGCGGCGGCCGAGCGCGACGGCAGCCCCAGCTTGGCCAGGATGTTCGACACGTGGCGGTGGACGGTGTGGGGGCTGATGGAGAGGCGCTCGGCGATCTCCCGGTCGGTGAGCCCGGTGGCCAGGACCTCCAGCACCTCGACCTCGCGGGCGCTCAGCCCGTCGGCGGGCGCCGCCGGCGAGGCGCCGGCCGGCCCGGCCGCCACCGGCGAGGCGCCGGCCGGCCCGGCCGCCGCCGGCGCTCCCAGCTCCGCCAGTCGCCCGGCGGCCAGCGC
>JBKHXC010000207.1:0-9844 GCA_046566225.1 Acidimicrobiia bacterium | reverse complement strand
TCCTGGCCGCCCTCGACGAGGCGGCCCGGCTGGTGGGCGTCGACCACACCGGCCGCGTCCTGCCCGCCACCGTCGCCCCCGTGGTGCTGGAGGCGGAGGGGGAGAACGGCACGGTGCGGGGCCAGCTGGCGGTGGCCACCGGCACCGACGCCGGTCGCATCAAGCGGGTCTCCATCGTGCCCGCCGACGCCGAGACCCCACCCGAGGCGCTGGCCGCCGTGCGGCGGGCCGAGCAGGTGGTGGTCGGCCCCGGGTCGCTTTTCACCAGCGTGCTGGCCGCCCTGGCCGCCCCCGGCCTGGCCCGGGCCCTGGCCGCCACCGCCGCCCGCCGGGTGTACGTGTGCAACCTGGGGCCCCAGGAGCCGGAGGCGTCGGGCTACGACGCCGCCGGCCACGTGGAGGCGCTCCTGGCCCACGGCGTGGAGGTCGACGTGGTGCTGTGCGACCCCCGGTTCCGCCCGGCGCCGGGCCGGGGCCTGCCCGTGCCGGTGGTGACCGCCCCCGTCGCCCGGGACGACGGGCGGGGCCACGACCCGGCCAGACTGGCGGCCGCCCTCGCCGATCTGCTCGGATAGGGTCTGCCGCCGGGAGCATCCGCCAGGCGGGTTCGAGCACATACGGGAGGCACTTCCATGACCGTGCGGGTCGGCATCAACGGCTTCGGGCGCATCGGGCGCAACTTCTTCCGGGCGGCCCGGGCAGCGGGCGCCGACCTCGAGGTGGTGGGGGTGAACGACCTGGTGCCGCCGGCGACCAACGGCCACCTGCTCAAGTACGACTCCACCCACGGCCGCCTCGACGCCGAGGTCGTCTCCGGCGAGGGCTCCATCACGGTGGACGGCAGGGAGATCAAGGTCTTCGCCGAGCGCGACCCCGCCAACCTGCCGTGGGGCGACCTGGGGGTGGACGTGGTGGTCGAGTCCACCGGGTTCTTCACCGACGGCGAGAAGGCGTCGGCCCACATCACCGCCGGCGCCCCCCGCGTCGTCATCTCCGCCCCCGCCACCAACGTGGACGGCACGTTCTGCGTGGGCGTGAACGACGACAGCTTCGACCCCGACCAGCACAAGGTCATCTCCAACGCCTCGTGCACCACCAACTGCTTCGTGCCCATGGTCAAGGTGCTGGACGACGCCTTCGGCGTCGAGCGGGGCCTGATGACCACGGTCCACGCCTACACCAACGACCAGAACCTGCTGGACCTGGCCCACAAGGACCTGCGCCGGGCCCGGGCGTCGGCGGTGAACATCACCCCGTCGTCCACCGGCGCCGCCCGGGCCACCGGGCTGGTGCTCCAGGCCATGCAGGGCAAGCTTGACGGCACCGCCCTGCGGGTGCCCGTCCAGGACGGCTCGGTCACCGACCTGGTCGCCGTCCTCGGGCGGGAGGTCACGGTGGACGAGGTCAACTTGGCGTTCGAGAAGGCGGCGGCCGACGGCCCCCTGGCCAAGGTCCTCGTCTACACCGACGACCCCATCGTGTCGTCGGACATCATCGGCTCGCCGGCCAGCTGCACGTTCGACTCCCAGCTCACCATGGCCATGGGCAACCTGGTGAAGGTCCTGGGCTGGTACGACAACGAGTGGGGCTACTCGAACCGCCTGGTCGACCTGGCCCTCATCGTCGGCGCCGCCAACCAGACGTAGTGCAGCTCCCCCTGCTGGAGGACCTCCCGGATCCTTCGGGCAAGCGGGTCCTGCTCCGCGCCGACTTCAACGTCCCCATCTCCGACGGCGGCATCGACGACGACCTGCGCATCCGCGCCGCCCTGCCCACCATCGAGTGGCTGGTCGAGCGGGGGGCGAAGGTCACCGCCTGCACCCACCTGGGGCGGCCCAAGGGCACCCCCGACCCCCGCTACGCGGTGGAGCCGGTCAGGCGGCGCCTGGCCGAGCTGGCCCCCGGCGTGGAGCTGATGGAGAACCTGCGCTTCGACGCCGGCGAGGAGGCCAACGACCCCGCCTTCGTCGACCGGCTGGTGGAGGGCCAGGACCTCTACGTGAACGACGCCTTCGGCGCCGCCCACCGGGCCCACGCCTCCATCGTGGGCCCCCCGGCCCGGCTCCCCAGCGCCGCCGGCCGCCTGCTGGCCCGGGAGGTGGAGGTCCTGGGCGGCCTGCTGGAGGGCCCCGACCGGCCCTTCGTGGCCGTCCTGGGCGGCTCCAAGGTCAGCGACAAGCTGAAGGTCATCGAGGCGCTGCTGGAGTCGGTGGACACCCTGCTCATCGGCGGGGGCATGTGCTTCACCTTCCTGGCGGCCATGGGCCACGACGTGGGCGACTCCCTGCTGGAGGCCGACCAGGTCGACAACTGCCGGCGGCTGCTGGAGTCGGGGGCCACCATCCTCGTGCCCTCCGACGTGGTGGCCCTGGGCCCGGGCGGCCAGATCGGCGATCCCGGCGCCGGCGGCGAGGTGGCCACCGTGGGCCAGGACGTCCCCGCCGGCTGGAAGGGCCTCGACATCGGGCCGGGGACGGCGGCCGCCTTCGCCGACCAGGTCGCCGGCGCCGGCACCGTGCTGTGGAACGGGCCCATGGGGGTGTTCGAGGACCCCCGGTTCGCGGCCGGCACCCGGGCGGTGGCGGAGGCCATGGCCGAGGCCAAGGGGTTCACGGTGGTGGGCGGGGGCGACAGCGCCAGCGCCATGGCCGCCTTCGGGCTGGCCGACCGCATCGACCACGTCTCCACCGGCGGCGGGGCGTCGCTCGAGCTCATCGAGAACGGCGACCTGCCCGGGCTGAAGGCGCTCCGGGAGGCGGCCCGTGGCTGAGCGGCGCGATCGCAAGCCGCTCATCAGCGGCAACTGGAAGATGCACCACACCCACCTGGACGCCATCCAGGTGGTCCAGAAGCTCTCCTACGCCCTGGGCGACGACGACCACGACGCGGTGGACGTGTCGGTGCACCCGACCTTCGTGGCCCTGCGCTCCGTGCAGACCGTCATCCTGGCCGACAAGCTGCGCATCGCCCTGGGCGCCCAGAACTGCCACTGGGAGGACAAGGGCGCCTACACCGGCGAGGTGAGCCCCCAGATGCTGGCCAAGCTGGAGGTCTCCTACGTCATCGTGGGCCACTCGGAGCGCCGGGAGCACTTCGGCGAGACCGACGAGATGGTGAACCGCAAGGCCAAGGCCGTCCTCGCCCACGGCATGACGCCCATCATGTGCGTGGGCGAGACCCTCGACGAGCGCGAGGCGGGCGGCGCCGAGGCCAAGGTGGACGGCCAGGTGCGGGCCGGCCTGGCCGGGATCGACCCCGAGCAGGTGGCGGCCATGGTCGTCGCCTACGAGCCCATCTGGGCCATCGGGACGGGCCGCACCGCCACCGCGGCCGACGCCCAGGACATGTGCGCCCTCATCCGCCGCGTCGTCGGCGAGGTGTCCGGGGACGACGCGGCGGCCGGCGTCCGGGTCCAGTACGGCGGCTCGGTGAAGCCCTCCAACACCGCCGAGCTCATGGCCCAGCCCGACATCGACGGCGCCCTGGTGGGCGGCGCCAGCCTCGATGCGGGCGATTTCTCCCGCATCGTGCGCTATCGCGTGGCGCCTGCATGAAGTCGGTCCCTGTTAGCCTGGAACCACAGTGCTGACAGCAATCGTCGTCATCGTCCACGTCGTCGTCTCCCTCCTGCTCGTGGTGCTGATCCTGCTCCACAGCGGCCGGGGTGGCGGCCTGTCGGACATGTTCGGCGGCGGCATGGGCAGCGCTGCGGCAGGGTCCACCGTGGTGGAGCGCAACCTGGATCGCATCACCGTCGCCACCGCCCTCGTGTTCGCCTTCACCACCACGATCCTCGCCATCCGGCTCCAGTAACCCGGGGGGGCGACCCCCAGCAGGAGGGCCCCGCGGGGCCGTCAAAGGAGGTCCCACAAGGTGGTTCGACGCAGGCGCCCCACGGCGCTGTTGGGGATGTTCGTCGCCGTCTCGCTCGTGGCGGCGGCGTGCGGGGGGGACGACGAGGACGACGCCACGGGGGGCGTCGAGACGGAGGACGTGCGGGAGGGCGGCGAGATCGCCTACGCCGCCGAGCAGGAGCCGACGGGGTTCAACCTGAACACGTCCAAGGACAACCTGGCGGCGCTGCGCCGCATCATGATGCACATCTGGCCCTACACCTACGCCGCTCAGCCGGACTTCAGCGTCGAGCCGACGGCCCTGCTGGACGGGCCGGCGGAGGTGGTGTCGGAGGACCCGTTCACCGTCGAGTGGAGGATCCACGAGGACGCGGTGTGGAGCGACGACACGCCGATCACCAGCGACGACTTCGAGTACTACACGCTGAGCTGCAACGGCGCCATCGACCCCGGCGAGCCGACGGAGAGGGACGACGACGGCACGGAGATCACGGGGGTGGACTGCGCCAGCACGTCGGGCTACGACCTGATCACCAAGACGGAGAAGCCGGACCCGAAGACCTTCCGGGCCGTCTTCGACCAGCCCTACGTGGAGTACGAGGGGCTGTACGGCGACCCGATGCCGCCCGCCCACGTGGCCAAGACGCTCCCCGGCGGCTGGAACACCGGCTTCGACCCGGACCCGGTCGTCTCGGGCGGCCCGTACCAGCTGAAGGAGTACGTCAAGGGCAGCCACTTCATCCTCGAGCGCAACGAGAAGTGGTGGGGCCAGAGGCCCCACCTGGACACGCTCGTGTACCGCCAGATCCCCGACGGTTCCACCCACCCCGACGCCCTGCGCAACGGCGAGGTCCAGCTGATCTACCCCCAGCCCCAGGTCGACCTCGTCCAGCAGGTGGAGTCCATCCCGGGCGTGAACTACGAGGTGGACTTCGGGCCCACCTGGGAGCACCTGGACTTCAACTTCAAGAACGAGCTGCTGGCCGTCAAGGAGGTGCGCCAGGCGATCGCCTGGGGCATCGACCGCGACCGCTACGTCGACACGCTGATGAGGCCGTTCTCCGACGAGGCGCAGCGGCTCGACAACCGCGTGTTCATGTCGAACCAGCCCGAGTACGTCGCCGGCGGCCAGGAGTACGCCGAGCGGGACGTCGCCAAGGCGACGGCGGCCCTGGAGGGCGCCGGTTTCGCCAAGGGGAGCGACGGCGTCTACGCCAAGGACGGGAAGCGCCTCTCGTTCCGGATCCGGGTCCTCACCCCGAACGCCCTGCGGGAGCAGCTCGAGCAGCTCATCCAGGACGACCTCAAGGGCGTGGGCATCGACATCCGGATCGACAACTTCTCCGCTCCCCAGACCATCGGCGGGGTGGGTTCGAGCGGCGACTTCGACCTGTTCATCTTCGCCTGGGTCGGCACGCCGTTCGAGGTGAGCGGTACCCAGCAGATCTTCTCGTCCGACAGCGACTCCAACTTCGGCAAGTACGCCAACCCGAGGGTGGACGCCCTGGTGAAGGAGGCCGCCACGATCCTCGACGAGGACGAGCGGGCCGACAAGCTGAACGAGATCGACGCCCTGCTGTGGGAGGACCTTGCCAACATCCCGCTGTTCCAGAAGCCGGTCGGCCTGCTGGCGTACTCCGACCGCTACGCCAACATCTCGGAGAACACCACCACCGAGAGCTTCTTCTGGAACGTGCTCAACTGGGGCATCAAGACCTCGGCGCCGCAGTAGCGACACGGTGCGGCGGTCCCGGCGGCGGAAGCGGCGCCGGGACCGCCATACTGGACCCGCGTGCTCGCGTTCACCTTGCGCCGGCTGGCGATCTCGATCCCGGTCGTCATCGCGTCGAGCTTCATCGTCTTCGTGCTGGTCGCCACCGCCGGCGGTGACCCCCTGGGCGACCTGCGCCTGCGCCCCGGGGTGTCGGAGGCCACCATCGAGCTGCGCCGCCAGCAGCTCAACCTCGACAAGCCGGTGCTGGAGCGCTACGGCATCTGGGTGAAGGGCGTCGTGAAGGGCGATCTGGGCCGGTCCGTCACCAACGAGGAGGTCCGCCCGCTGCTGTGGCGCCGCCTCGGCGTCACCATGCGCCTGGTGGTGTTCGCCACCATGATCTCGGTGGTGCTGGCGGTGGTGATCGGCCTGGTGAGCGCCGTGAAGCAGTACTCGAAGTTCGACTACGCGGCGACCTTCTTCGCCTTCGTGTTCTTCTCCATGCCCGTGTTCTGGCTGGCCGCCGTCCTGCGCGACGTCGGCATCCGGGTCAACAACGCCCTGGGCGAGCGGGTGCTGTTCGTGGTGGGGGAGCAGACCCAGAACCTCCAGGCCGGCTTCTTCGGGACGTGGGCCGACCGCATCGGGCACCTGGTCCTGCCCGGCCTCACCCTGGTGCTGATCCAGATGGCGGCGTGGAGCCGCTTCCAGCGGGGGAGCACCCTGGAGGTCCTCAACGCCGACTACATGCGCACCGCCCGGGCCAAGGGGCTCAGCGGCGCCCGGGTGCTGTTCCGCCACGGGTTGCGCAACGCCATGATCCCGGTGATCACCGTGGTGGCCATCGACTTCGGGCTCATCCTGGGAGGCGCCGTGATCACCGAGACGGTGTTCGGGTGGAGCGGCATGGGGCGCCTGCTGGTGGACGCCCTGAAGGTCAAGGACGTCAACGTCGTCCAGGCGTGGCTGCTCGTGACCGCGGTGATGGTCGTGGTGTTCAACCTGATCGCCGACATCCTGTACGGCTTCCTCGACCCGAGGATCCGGCGTGGCTGACCTCGCGCCCGCCCCCGTCGGCATCCCCGAGCCGCCGGTCAGCGACCAGCTGGTCGAGTTCGGCGTGGAGGCGGAGAGCCAGTGGCGCCGCATCGCCCGGCGGTTCCTGCGCCACCGCCTCGCCGTCGGGAGCCTGGTGGTCCTCCTCGTGCTGGCGGCCGCCTCCTTCCTCGGGGAGACCATCACGTCGTACCGCTACGACGAGCTCACCCGGGACACCAACCAGGGGCCGTCGCCCAGGCACTGGTTCGGGACCGACGCCATCGGCAAGGACATGTTCACCCTGGTGCTGCGCGGCGCCCGCCGGAGCCTGCTCGTGGCCCTCACGGTGGCGGCCGTCGCCACCACCTTCGGCACACTGGTCGGTGCCCTCGCCGGGTACTACCGGGGCATCGCCGACGCCGTCCTGATGCGGTTCACCGACCTGTTCCTCACCATCCCGAGCCTGGCCGTCCTCCTCGTCGTGGCCTCCCGCTTCCGCGGCGAGAGCGGCAACTGGGTGGCCATCTCGCTGGTGATCGCCGCCTTCGCCTGGATGTCGCTGGCGCGGGTCGTGCGGGGCATGTTCCTGTCGCTGCGGGAGCGGGAGTTCGTGGAGGCGGCCCGTGCCCTGGGGGCGTCGGACTGGCGGATCATCGTGCGCCACCTGCTGCCCAACAGCCTGGCGCCGATCATCGTCAACGCCACCCTCCTGGTGGCGGCCGCCATCCTGATCGAGACGGCCCTGTCGTTCCTGGGCTTCGGGATCGCCCCGCCGGACACGTCGCTCGGCCGCCTGGTGGCCGACGGGGCGAACGCGTCCTACACCCGGCCGTGGCTGTTCTACCTGCCGGGCCTGTGGCTGATGCTGATCTGCCTGTGCATCAACTTCGTGGGCGACGGCCTGCGCGACGCCATCGACCCCCGGGGTGCAAAGGTGCGGGCATGACATCGCACGGGGCCAGCGGGCCGGTGCTGGCGGTGGAGGACCTCACCGTCACCTTCGCCACGCCCGACGGGCCGGTGCACGCCGTGCGGGGGGTGAGCTTCACCGTCGACGAGGAGGAGGTCGTCGGCATCGTCGGCGAGTCGGGCTCGGGGAAGTCGGTGACGATGATGGCGGTGATGGGCCTGCTGCCCCGCACGGCCACCGTCACCGGCTCGGTGCGCTTCCGGGGGGAGGAGATCCTCGGCCTGCCCGACCGGGCCCTGCGCCGCTACCGGGGCCGCAAGTTGGCCATGATCTTCCAGGACCCGCTGACGTCGCTGAACCCGGTGTTCACGGTGGGCGACCAGATCGCCGAGGCCATCCGGGTCCACCACGACGTCAAGCGGGCGCAGGCCATGGGCCGGGCGGCCGAGCTGCTGGACCTGGTCGGCATCCCCAACCCGGTGGAGCGGGCCCGGCAGTACCCGCACGAGTTCTCCGGCGGCATGCGCCAGCGGGCCATGATCGCCATGGCCATCGCCAACGACCCCGACGTCCTCATCGCCGACGAGCCCACCACCGCCCTGGACGTCACCATCCAGGCCCAGATCCTCGAGGTGCTCGACCGCGCCCAGCAGGCGGCCCGGTCGGCCATCGTGCTCATCACCCACGACCTCGGCGTGGTCGCCGGCGTGGCCGACCGGGTGATGGTGATGTACGCCGGCCGGGGGGTGGAGGTGGGCACGGTCGACGACGTGTTCCTGCGCCCCCGCCACCCCTACACCCTGGGGCTGCTGGAGTCGCTGCCCCGCGTGGACGCCGAGGGCCAGGAGCGCCTCACCCCCATCGTGGGGGCGCCGCCCAGCCTCCTGCACCCGCCGCCGGGGTGCCCGTTCCACCCGCGGTGCCGGTTCGTGCGGGAGATGTGCGCCGAGGTGGTCCCCGAGCTGCGCTTCGCCGGCGGGCTCGGGCAGCGCTCGGCGTGCCACTACGCCGAGGACCTGGAGGCCCTGCGGGTGGAGCCGTCGTGACGGCCGAGGGGGTGGCGACGGCCGGGGACGGGGCGGGGGCGGGCCGGGCCGGCGCCGTGCTCGCCGTGCGCGACCTGGTCAAGCACTTCCCGGTCCACGCCGGCGAGCTGATCCGGCGCCGGGTGGGCGACGTGCACGCCGTGTGCGGCGTGTCGTTCGACCTGCACCCCGGCGAGACCCTGGGCCTGGTGGGGGAGTCGGGGTCGGGCAAGTCCACCATCGCCCGCTGCGTGCTTCGGCTCCACCAGCCGTCGGCCGGGTCGGTGCGCTTCGAGGGCGTGGACATGCTGAGCCTGGGGCGCCGGGAGCTGCGCCGCCTGCGGCGCCAGATCCAGATCGTGTTCCAGGACCCCTACGCCTCCCTCGACCCCCGCATGACGGTGGCCGACATCGTGGGCGAGCCGTACCGGATCCACCGGCTCCCCGTGGACGTGCGCAGCGAGACCAGGGAGCTGCTGCGCCTGGTGGGGCTCAACCCCGAGCACGGCAACCGCTACCCCCACGAGTTCTCGGGCGGCCAGCGCCAGCGCATCGGCATCGCCCGGGCCCTGGCCCTCGAGCCCAAGGTGATGGTGCTCGACGAGCCGGTGTCGGCGCTGGACGTGTCCATCCAGGCCGGCGTCGTCAACCTGCTGGAGGACCTCCAGGAGCGGCGGGGCATGGCCTACCTGTTCGTGGCCCACGACCTGTCCGTGGTGCGCCACATCTCCGACCGGGTGGCGGTGATGTACCTGGGGAAGATCGTGGAGACCGGCACCCGGGACGACATCTACGGGCGGCCGTCGCACCCCTACACCCAGGCCCTGCTGTCGGCGGTGCCGGTGCCCGACCCCCAGGCCGAGCGGCGCCGGCGGCGCATCGTGCTCCAGGGCGAGGTGCCCAGCCCGGTCGACCCGCCCTCGGGGTGCCGGTTCCGGACCCGGTGCTGGAAGGCGCAGGACATCTGCGCCGAGGAGGAGCCGGCGCTCGTCGACCGTGGCCAGGGGCACCCGTCGGCCTGCCACTTCGCCGAGGTCCAGCAGGTCGTCTGAGCACGTGACCGGCCTGCCGACGGGGGAGCCGGCCGGGGACCGGGCCGGCGCGGTGCGGCGCCGTGCGGGGCGGGTGCCGGGGCCGGGCCGGGGGGGACGGATGGGGCTTCGTGCGGCAACGAGTGGCGCTATAGGCCTCTCCCTGCCGCATGAACCGCGCCGGGCCGGGTCCCGTGCCCCGGGCCGGCGGGCGGGCCGGGCGCGGGTGGTGGTCGTGGCGGTGGCGGTGGCGCTGGCGGCGGCCTGCTCGG
>JBKHXC010000206.1:0-8579 GCA_046566225.1 Acidimicrobiia bacterium | reverse complement strand
CGGCCACCTCGCGCCCGTCCCGGCGTGGGTCGCGCCGAGCGCCGAGCTGGCGCCCGACCAGCTGGCCGCCGTCGCGCACCGGGGCGGTCCCGCCCGGATCATCGCCCCGGCCGGCTCGGGCAAGACCCGGGTCCTCACCGAGCGGCTGCGCCACCTGGTCGTCGACCGGCGCTACGAGCCCGAGGCCGTCCTGGCGGTGGCGTACAACAAGAAGGCCCGGGAGGAGCTGGAGGAGAGGTGCGCCTCGTTCCGGCCCCGGGTCCGCACGCTGAACTCGCTGGGCCTGGCCCTGGTCACCCGGGCCCGGGGACGGGCGCCCCGGGTGCTGGAGGAGCGCGAGGTGCGGCGCCTGGTCGACGAGCTGCTCCCCACCCGGAGGCGGCGGGCCAACACCGACCCCGTGGGCCCCTACCTGGAGGCGCTGTCGCTGGTCCGCCTGGGGCTGCGGGACCCGGCCAGGGTGGAGGACGAGCGCGACGACGTGGCCGGGCTGGCTGACGCCTTCGGCCCCTACCGCCGCCGGCTGGCCGAGGCGGGCGCCGTCGACTTCGACGAGCAGGTCTACGCCGCCGTGGAGGTGCTCCTGGCGGACGGGGCGTTCCGCCGGTCGGCCCAGGCGTCGTGCCGCCACCTCCTCGTCGATGAGTTCCAGGACCTCACCCCGGCCCACGTGCTGATGCTGCGCCTGCTCGCCGCGCCGGGGCTGGACGTGTTCGGGGTGGGCGACGACGACCAGGTCGTCTACGGCCACGCCGGCGCCGACCCCGCCTTCCTCGTCGACTACGCCCGGCTGTTCCCGGGTGCCGCCGACCACCCGCTGGAGGTCAACTACCGGTGCCCGGTGGCGGTGGTCGACGCCGCCCGGTCCCTGCTGTCCTACAACCGACGCCGGGTGCCCAAGCAGATCCGGCCCCGGCCGGGCGCCGACGCCTCGCCCACCGCCCTGGCCGTGCACCGCCACCCGCCCGAGGAGGGCGCCTCGGCGCTGGCCGCCACCGTGCGGGCGTGGCTGGCCGAGCCCGGCGTGGAGCCGGCGTCGGTGGCCGTGCTCACCCGGGTCAACTCCCTGCTGCTGGCCCCCCACGTCGCCCTGGCCGAGGCCGGCGTGCCCCTCCAGTCGGTGCTCCGGCCCGACGTGCTGGAGCGCACCGGCGTGCGGGCCGCCCTGGCCTACCTGCGCATCGGCACCGCCCCCCACCGCATCGACGGGGCCGACGTGGTGGAGGTGTACCGGCGCCCGTCGCGGGGCTTCCCCCAGTGGTTCCCCAAGTGGCTCAGGGGCCGGTTGACCATCGACGGGCTGCGCGCCATGGGCCGGCGGATGGACGACGCCAAGGTGGCGGCCAAGGTCGACGCCCTGGCCGACGACCTGGCGCTCGTGGCGGAGGCGGCCGCCGGCGGGACGACGCGCCAGGTGCTGGCCGTGGTGAAGGACCGCGTCGGCCTGGGCGGGGCCATGGGCCTGCTCGACAGCTCGGCGGCCGGCGAGGGCGGCTCCAGCCACCTCGACGACCTGGAGGCGCTGGAGCAGGTCGCCGCCCTCCATCCCGATTCCGCCACCTTCGAGCCGTGGCTGCGGGCCACCTTCCACCGCGAGGCGGCGCCCGGCGGCGTCACCCTGTCGACCGTCCACCGGGTCAAGGGCCGGGAGTGGGACCGGGTGGTCGTGTTCGGCGTCACCGCCGGGCTTGTGCCGCACCGCCTCGCCCTCGACGAAGAGGAGGAGCGCCGGGTCCTCCACGTCGCCGTCACCCGGGGCCGCCACCGCGTCCACGTCCTGGCCGACGCCTCGCGTCCGTCACCCTTCCTCGACGAGCTGGCCGGCACCGCCCCCCGCCGCCCGGCGGGGCGCCCCGCCCGTCGGCCGGAGGCGGCGGCCCCGGCCCTCCGGGCCGCGCCGGGGCCCGAGGCGGAGCGGGCGGAGGCGGCGCTGCGGGCGTGGCGGACCGAGCGCAGCCGGCGGGACGGGGTGGCGCCGTTCATCGTCCTCCACGACCGCCACCTGCGGGCCGTGGCCGCCGCCCGCCCGCGCAGCCTCGTCGCCCTCCGGGCGGTGGACGGCATCGGCCCCACCAAGCTGGAGCTCTACGGCGAGGAGATCCTCGCCGCCCTCGACGCCCTCGACGCCGGCGGCGCCTGATGCCCGCCGGGGAGCCGGGATGGGCGCCCGGGCGGACCGCCGGTCAGAGCCGGGGCAGCCAGCCCCGGTCCTCGAGAGCGGCGACGAAGCGGTGGTAGCTGCGCTCGAGCGCCTCGCGCTCGCCGTCGACCGGCGCCACCTCCTCGCCGCCGGCGGCCATGGCCTCGGCGGCGGCCACCACGTCGCCGTGGAGGGTTCCCGAAGCGGCCAGGATGCAGGCGCCCAGGGCGGTCGTGGCGCCCGGCCGCGCCACCAGCGGCACGCCCAGCGCGGTGGCGCGGATGCGGTTCCACGCCCCGCTGGCGCTGGCCGACCCCGACGCCGACACCGGCCCGGTGGCCGGCGCTCCCCACCGGGCCAGGCGCTCGTACCCGAGCCGCTCCACGAAGGCGACGCCCTCCAGGACGGCCCGGTAGCGGCCCACCTCGTCGCCGGCGTCCCCCACCACGAACCCCTCGGCGTCGGGGGCCACGAACGGGAACCGCTCGCCCCGGCCGGCCAGCGGGTAGGCGACGGCGGCGGCCGGCCCCCGCCGGGCCGCCGCCCGGTCGAGGGCGGCCAGGTCGCGCCCGGCGAAGCCCGCCCCCAGGGCGGCGCCGCCGGTGCTCGACGCCCCGCCGGGCAGCCACCACCCGCAGGGGTGGCGGTGGCAGTACACGGCGCCGGCCGGGTCGGCGACCAGGTCGACGGACACGCCCTTGAGGACCAGCGTCGTGCCCAGCACCGACACGTACCGCCCCGGTGCGGCGGCGCCGGCGGCCAGCTGGGAGGCGCAGGCGTCGGTCGTGCCCAGGCGGACCTGGCAGCCGGCCGGGAGCCCCGTGCGCCGCGCCGCCCCGTCGCCCACCCGGCCGGCGAGGGTGGCCGGCGCCCGCACCTCGGGCAGCAGCCGGTCGGGGACGCCGAGGGCGGCCAGCGCCTCGCCCGCCCACTCCCCGGCCCGGGGATCGAACCCGCTCTTGAGCGCCGAGCCCCAGTCGGTGGCCGCGACGCCGCCCACCAGGCCGGCGACCACCACGTCGGAGGCGTGCGCCAGCCGGGTGGTCCCGGCGGGGACGGCGCCGTGGCGCACCATCCACCCCCACTTGGCCAGGCCGAACGACGGCTGGACCCGCAGGCCGAGCGCCGCCCACCGGCCGGCCCCGGCCGCCTGCGCCTCGTCGGCCTCGCCCCGCGCCCGCTGGTCGGCGTAGGTCAGCGCCGGCCCGAGCGGCGCGCCCCGGGCGTCCACGGCCACGACGGTGCCCGACGTGGCGCACACGGCCACGGCCGCCACCGAGCGCCGGGCTGCTCCCAGGCCCTCGGCCAGCCGGCGCAGCGCGGCCGCCGAGGCGGGCCACCACGCCGAGGCGTCCTGCTCCACCCAGCCCGGTCTCGGCGACGAGGGCGGCGGCAGGGCGGCCCGGGCCTCGCCGTGCACCCGCCCGGCGGCGTCGGTCGCCACGGCGCGCACCTCGGCGGTCGCCAGGTCGACGCCCACCACCAGCTCCACCGGCCGAAGGCTACGGGGACCCCCGCCTTGACTGATACCCCAGGGGGGTATATGCTCGGGTCCACGGATCGGCCGTCGGGAGCCCGGCGGCGACACCGCCCGGCCAGCTGCGGAGGTGCGTTATGAGGACGGGGAGCGACCAGCACAGCGGGGGCCGGGAGGCAGCGGAGCCGCACGCCACCCACCTGGCGGCGGCCGCCGAGGCAGGGGACGAGGCGATGGCCGCCGGCCACGAGGGCGCCTCCCACGGCGGGCACGGCGCCGGCGATCGTGGCGCGGGCGGGCACGGCGACCACGTCGCCGTGTTCCGCCACCGGTTCTGGTGGAGCCTGCTGCTGACCGTCCCGGTGGTGGCCACCAGCCCCATGGTGACGGACTGGCTCGGCTACGACCTCGACTCCTACGGCATCGAGTGGGTGGGGCCGGTGCTGGGCTCGGTCATCTTCTGGTGGGCGGGATGGCCGTTCCTCGCCGGCGGCTGGCAGGAGGCGCGTACCCGCCGGCCCGGGATGATGCTGCTCATCTCCATGGCGATCGTCGTCGCCTACACCGCATCGCTGGCGACCAGCCTCGACCGGTTCGACCTCGAGTTCTGGTGGGAGCTGGCGGCGCTGATCACGATCATGCTCCTGGGCCACTGGCAGGAGATGAAGGCCCTCGGCCAGGCGCAGTCCGCGCTGGCCGCGCTGGCCGACCTGCTCCCCGACGAGGCCGAGCGCGTCGGCGACGACGGCGAGGAGCACCCGGTGCCCGTCGATGCCCTGCGGCCCGGCGACGTCGTGCTGGTGCGCTCCGGTGCGCGCGTGCCCGCCGACGGCGAGATCGTCGAGGGCGCGGCCGAGATCGACGAGTCGATGGTCACCGGCGAGTCCCGACCGGTCGGCAAGGGCCCCGGCGACCGCGTCGTGGCCGGGACGGTGTCCACCGACTCCAGCATCCGGGTGCGGGTGGACGCCGTGGGCGAGGAGACGGCCCTGGCCGGCATCCAGCGCCTCGTCGCCCAGGCCCAGGAGTCGCGCAGTCGGGCCCAGGCCCTCGCCGACCGGTTCGCGGCGCTGCTGTTCTACGTCGCCACCGGGGCCGGCGCGGCCACCTTCGTGGTCTGGCAGGCCCTCGGCGACGGCGGCCACGCCGTGGTCCGCACCGTCACCGTGCTGGTGATCGCATGCCCGCACGCCCTGGGCCTGGCCATCCCGCTGGTCGTGTCCCTCTCGAGCGCCCTGGCCGCCCGCCACGGCATCCTGGTGAAGGACCGCCTGGCGCTGGAGCGGATGCGGACCATCGACGCCGTGCTGTTCGACAAGACGGGCACCCTCACCAGGGGCGAGCACGCCGTCGCCGGCGTGGCGGGCGACGGCATCGACGAGGAGGAGGTGCTGCGCCTGGCGGCCGCCGTCGAGGCCGACAGCGAGCACCCCCTGGCCCGGGCCATCGTCGCCGCCGCCCGCGACCGGGGACGGCTGGCGAGGGCGAGCCGGTTCCGCTCCCTCACCGGGCGGGGCGTCGAGGCGAGCATCGACGGCGTCGACCACGCCGTCGGCGGCCCCGCCCTGCTGCGGGAGCGGGGCGTCCGGGAACCGGCCGCCGTGTCCGCCGCCGCCGACGAGTGGCGGGCCCGGGGCGCCGCCGTGCTGTACCTGCTGTGGGGCGACGAGGTCGTCGGGGCGCTGGCCCTCGAGGACCAGGTGCGCCCCGAGGCCAAGGAGGCGGTGGCCGCCCTCAAGGCCATGGGCCGGCGGGTCGTCATGATCACCGGCGACGCCCGCCAGGTGGCCGAGGCGGTGGGGCGGGACCTCGGCCTGGACGAGGTGATGGCCGAGGTCCTGCCCGAGGACAAGGACGCCAAGGTGGCCGAGCTGCAGGCCCGGGGCCTGTCGGTGGCCATGGTCGGCGACGGGGTCAACGACGCCCCCGCCCTCGCCCGGGCCGACGTCGGGCTGGCGATCGGCGCCGGCACCGACGTCGCCATCGAGTCCGCCGGCGTGGTCCTCGCCACCAGCGACCCCCGGGCCGTCGTGTCGGTCATCCACCTGTCGGTGGCCAGCTACCGCAAGATGGTCCAGAACCTGGGGTGGGCGGCCGGGTACAACATGGTGGCCATCCCCCTCGCCGCCGGCGTGCTGGCCTGGGCCGGCGTCACCCTGGCCCCGGCGGTGGGCGCGGTGCTGATGAGCGCCTCGACCATCGTCGTCGCCCTCAACGCCCAGCTCCTGCGCCGGGTCCACCTCACCCACCGCGACCACCCGGTCCCGAGCAGCGAGCAGGAGGTGGGGCTGGTCCGTTCGGGCCCCGGGGGCTAGCCCCGGTCAATTGGCCGTTCCTCCCGGCGCCGCCCTCAACCACTCAGCGTGGCCAGCTCGCTGCCGACCTATGGCCCGTGCGACCCAGCGGCAGCCGGTCCGGCCGAGACCAGTCCCTCCCCGCCGGCGGAGGGCAGCGCCCGCTCCGCCGCCGGCTGGACGGCGACGGCGACGGGCCCGCCGGCGCGGCCCCGCACGGCCTCGACGGCGCTCGCCGGCCGGCCCCCCGGGTTGTCCTGTGGGCCTTCGCGGCGGCGTCGGCCGCCATCCTCCTCCTCCCCGCCCAGAGCGGGCGCGTGCACCTGGTGGCGGGCCTGGTGGCCGTCGGCGTGGTGGCCGGCGTCGCCCGCCGTCGCCGGGCCGCCGCGCTCGAGGAGGGCGCGGCTGCGCGCCGCGACCGCTGGTGGCTGGTCGGCGCCGGGCTGGCCGCCCTGGTGGGCCGGGAGGCCGTCCACGCCCTCGGCCCCGACCTCGTGCTGCGCTCCGCCGGCGACGTGATCGCCATCGTCAGCTACCCGTCGGTGATCGTCGGCCTCCTGCGGATGACCGGCGAGCGCCTCCGGGAGCGGGCCCTCGACACCCTGCTCCTGGCGGCCGTCGTCCCGCTGGCCCTGGGCGTGCTGGCGGCCGTCCTGCTGCTCGACGGTGCGCCGGCCCCTGGCGGCTCGGTGCGGGTGTCGCTCGGCATCGCCCTGCTGTGCGCCGACGCCCTGGCCGTGGCCCTGACGGCGCGCCTGACGCTCGTCACCCAGGGCCGGGCGGTGCCCGGGCGCCACCTCCTGGTCGCGTTCTCCTGCCTGCTGGGCGCCGACGTGGCCCGAGCCGCCGCCGTGGTGACGGGCCTGGAGGCCGAGCCGTTCGGCTCGCGGGTGCTGGTCGTGGTGGCGTACGGGTTGGTGGCCGCCGCCGCACTCCACGACTCGTCGCCACGGGTCGACGACAGCCCGCCGACGGTGGTCCCCATGGGCGGGGCGCGCCTCGGCCTCCTGGTCGGTGCCGTGCTGCTCGGACCGGTGATCATGCTGCGCGAGCACAGCCGGCACGGCGGGTGGGTGTGGTTCGCGGCGGCGGCGTCGGCGGCGTTCTCGCTCCTCGTCGTGGCCCACCTGGCCCGCCTCGTCCGCGAGCGCACGGTGCTGGAGCACCACGCCCTCCACGACGACCTCACCGGGCTGCCCAACCGCACGCTGTTCCTCGACCGGCTCTCCTTCGCCCTGGCCCGGGCCCAGCGGCGGGGGACGTCGGCCGCCGTGATGTTCGTCGACCTCGACCGGTTCAAGACGGTCAACGACAGCCTGGGCCACGCCGTGGGGAACGGCCTCCTGCAGGCGACGGCGGCCCGCCTGCGTGAGCGGGTGCGGGAGGGCGACACCGTCGCCCGCCTGGGCGGCGACGAGTTCTGCATCCTGCTGCCCGAGCTGGCGGGGCCGGCCGAGGCGACGGCGGTGGCCGCCAAGGTCCTCGCCGCCTTCGCCGACCCCTTCGTCGTCGAGGGCCGCAACCTCTTCGCCAGCCCGAGCATCGGGCTGGCGGTGTTCCCCGGTCACGGCGCCGACGCCGAGGACCTGCTCCGCAACGCCGACGCGGCCATGTACCGGGCCAAGGAGCGGGGGCGGAACACCTACGAGCTGTACACCGAGGAGCTGACCGCCCGGGCCCGCGAGCGGCTCACGCTGGAGACCCAGCTGCACTCGGCCATCGAGGGAGGCCAGCTCACGCTCCACTACCAGCCGAAGGTCGACGTGCGCACCGAGAGGATCGTCGGCGTCGAGGCCCTCGTGCGCTGGCAGCACCCCCAGCTCGGCCTGGTACCCCCGGCCCGGTTCATCGAGCTGGCCGAGGAGACGGGCCTCATCGTGCCCCTCGGCGAGTGGGTCCTGGAGACGGCGTGCGGACAGGTGCGGTCGTGGGACGAGGCCGGCCTGCCGCCCCTCACCATCGCCGTCAACCTGTCGGCCCGCCAGTTCCGCCACCAGACGGTGGCCGACATGGTCGCCCGCGTGCTCCGGCGGACCGGCCTGCTCCCGCAGCGGTTGGAGCTGGAGCTGACCGAGAGCCTGGCCATGGAGGAGAGCGAGCTGGTGACCTCCGACCTGGGCGACCTGCACCGCATGGGCGTGCAGTGCTCGATCGACGACTTCGGCACCGGCTACAGCGCCCTCAGCTACCTCACCCGGTTCCCCATCAGCACCCTGAAGATCGACAAGGGGTTCGTCCGCCGGATCGACGGCGAGGGCGACGACTCGGCCATCGTGCGCGGCGTGATCGCCCTCGCCCACAGCCTCAAGCTGGAGGTGGTGGCCGAGGGGGTGGAGACAGCCGAGCAGGTGGCCTTCCTGCGCACCAACGGGTGCGACCTCATGCAGGGCTACCTGTTCAGCCGCCCCCTCCCGGCAGGGGAGCTGGCGGCACTGATGGGAGCGGCGGCGCCCGAGTCGGGCGCCGCTCCGGTGGACCATCGGCCCGGCGTGGCGCCCCTGCCCGTCGGCGCCGCCGTCGGGTCGGCGGCGCCCGCCCTCCTCGGGGACGCGACAGCCCCCGCGCTCCCCCACGATGGGGCGAAGGGGAGCGGTCCCGGCCCCGTCGACGTCTCCCGGCGCGGCCACGTCGGAGCCGGTCGGCCCCGGAGCTCCAGGCGCGCCGCGGC
>JBKHXC010000205.1:0-5193 GCA_046566225.1 Acidimicrobiia bacterium | reverse complement strand
TCTTCCACGGGTCCATGGGCGCCACCCGGCTCAACCGTCCCGTGGTCGGGATGGCCGCGGCGTAGGCGTTCGCGGTGGGCCGCCGGCTCCGGCCGGCGGCCCACCGCCCGCCTCCCGGCCTGCCGGGTACGGCGGGACCGGCCGGTAGGATCGGGAGGGACATGCCTGAAGATCCGCGTCCGACCAGCTCGTTCGGCCCCAACGACTGGCTGGTCGACGAGATGTACGAGCGTTACCGGGACGACCCCGAGTCGGTGAGCGAGAGCTGGCGCGAGTTCTTCGCCGACTACCGCACCGAGCTGCGCACCAACGGCGGCACCGTCGCCCCCGGCCCGGCCAGCGCGACGCCGACCCCGGCCCCCCCGGCCACGCCGGCGCCCGCGGCCCCGGCCGCCGCCGCGCCCGAGCCGCACCCGGGCACGCCGCTGCGGGGGGCGGCGGCCCGCATCGCCGCCAACATGGAGGCCAGCCTGGCCATCCCCACGGCGACCAGCGCCCGGGTGGTCCCCGCCCGCCTCCTGGAGGTGAACCGCCGCATCCTCAACAACCACCTGAGCCGCACCCGGGGCGGCAAGGTGTCGTTCACCCACCTCATCGGCTGGGCCGTCGTGCGGGCCGTCGGCGACGTGCCGGTCATGAACTCGGCGTTCGTCCGCGACGCCGAGGGCAAGCCGGGCGTCGTCCGCCACGAGCACGTGGGGCTGGGCCTGGCGGTGGACGTCGACAAGGGCGACGGGACCCGCAGCCTCGTCGTGCCCTGCATCCGCGACGCCGACGCCCTCGACTTCCGGGGCTTCTGGGCCGCCTACGAGGAGCTGATCCGCAAGGTCCGCACCAGCAAGCTGACGGCCGACGACTTCGCCGGCGTCACCGTCACCCTCACCAACCCCGGCACCATCGGCACCGTCCACTCCGTCCCCCGCCTCATGCCCGGCCAGGGCGCCATCATCGGGGTGGGCGCCATCGACTACCCGGCCGAGTACCAGGCCGCCGACCCCCGCATGCTGGCCCAGCTGGGCGTGAGCAAGGTGGTGACCCTCACGTCGACCTACGACCACCGGGTCATCCAGGGCGCCGAGTCGGGGATGCTCCTCCAGCGCACCCATGCCCTGCTGCTGGGCCAGGACGGGTTCTACGACGACGTGTTCCGGGCCATGGGCGTGCCCTACGAGCCGGTGCGCTGGCGCCGGGACGTCAACCCGGTGGACCAGGAGCGGGCCCACCTCACCAAGCAGCTCAGCGTGCAGACGGTCATCAACATGTACCGGGTGCGGGGCCACCTCATCGCCGACCTCGACCCGCTGGGGGCCAAGGAGCCCCGGATGCACCCCGAGCTGGACCCCGCCGCCTACGGGCTGACCATCTGGGACCTGGACCGCGAGTTCCTCACCGAGGGCCTGGCCGGGCGGGACTCGCTGCGCCTCTCCGACATCCTCGGCATCCTGCGCGACGCGTACTGCCGCACGGTGGGCGTCGAGTACATGCACACCCAGGAGCCCGACCAGACGCGGTGGATCCAGGAGCACGTCGAGGGGGTCGACACGGCCCTGGCCCCGGAGGAGCAGCGCCACATCCTGGGCCGGCTCAACGCCGCCGAGGCCTTCGAGCGCTTCCTCCACACCCGCTACGTGGGGCAGAAGCGGTTCGGGCTGGAGGGCGGCGAGTCGGCCATCGTCCTGCTCGACACCGTGCTCGACGAGGCGGCCCGCGCCGGGCTGGCCGAGGCGGTGCTCGGCATGGCCCACCGGGGCCGGCTCAACGTGCTGGCCAACATCGTCGGCAAGTCGTACCGGGAGCTGTTCCGCGAGTTCGAGGGGGACATCGACCCCCAGACCGTCCAGGGGTCGGGCGACGTGAAGTACCACAAGGGCGCCAGCGGCAAGTTCGTGGGCCGCGCCGGCCACGAGATCCCGGTGGTGCTGGCGTCGAACCCCTCGCACCTGGAGGCCGTGGACCCGGTGGTCGAGGGCATGACCCGGGCCAAGCAGGACCTGCTCGACCGGGGCGCCGAGTACCCGGTGCTGTCCGTGCTGGTCCACGGCGACGCCGCCTTCGCCGGCCAGGGCGTGGTGGCCGAGACGCTCAACCTGTCGGCCCTGCGGGGCTACCGCACGGGCGGCACCATCCACCTGGTCATCAACAACCAGCTCGGGTTCACGACCACCCCGGAGTCGGCCCGCTCGTCGGTCTACGCCACCGACGTGGCCAAGATGGTGCAGGCGCCCATCTTCCACGTGAACGCCGACGACCCCGAGGCCTGCCTGCGGGTGGCCCGCCTGGCGTTCAAGTTCCGCCAGGCGTTCCAGAAGGACGTCGTGGTGGACATGGTCTGCTACCGGCGGTACGGCCACAACGAGGGCGACGAGCCGAGCTACACCCAGCCCCAGATGTACGAGGCGATCCAGAGCCGGCGCTCGGTCCGCAAGCTGTACACCGAGACGCTGGTCAAGCGGGGCGATATCACCCTCGACGAGGCCGAGCGGGCCCTGGAGGACTTCTCCGCCCGGCTCCAGTCGGCGCTGGACGAGACCCGCCAGTCGGCCCCGCCCCGCCCCACGGCCCTGGTCAACGCGCCGACGGTGGTCGTGGCGCCGTCACCGGAGACGGGGGTGGACCGGGAGGTCCTCGACCGCCTTGCCGCCGCCCTGCACTCGGTGCCCGAGGGCTTCACCCTGCACCCCAAGCTGGCCCGCCAGCTCCAGGCCCGGGCCAAGCTCTACGCCGGGGGCGAGGTGGACTGGGCCCTGGGCGAGGCCCTCGCCTTCGGCTCGCTGCTGCTCGAGGGCACCGACGTCCGCCTGGCCGGCCAGGACACCCGCCGGGGCACCTTCTCCCAGCGCCACTCCGTCCTCGTCGACTACGCCACCGGCGCCGAGCACGTCCCCCTGGCCAGCCTGGCGCCGCCCGGCCGCCAGGGGCGGTTCATGGTGTACGACTCGCTGCTCTCCGAGTACGCCGCCCTGGGCTTCGAGTACGGCTACTCGGTGGTCCACAAGGACGCCCTGGTGGCGTGGGAGGCCCAGTTCGGCGACTTCGTCAACGGCGCCCAGATCATCGTCGACCAGTTCATCGTGGCCGCCGAGGACAAGTGGGGCCAGACCTCGGGCCTGGTGCTGCTCCTGCCCCACGGCTACGAGGGCCAGGGGCCGGAGCACTCGTCGGCCCGGGTGGAGCGCTTCTTGACCCTCTGCGCAGAGGACAACATCCAGGTCGTGAACGCCACCACCGCCGCCCAGTACTTCCACGTGCTGCGCCGCCAGGTGCACCGGGAGCGGCGCAAGCCGCTGGTGGTGTTCACCCCCAAGTCGCTCCTGCGGGCCCGCCAGGCGCGGTCGCCGGTGTCCGAGCTGGCCGCCGGCCGGTTCCGCGAGGTGATCGACGATCCCGCCGCCCCCGACGCCGACGCCGTGGAGCGGGTGATCCTGGCCTCCGGCAAGGTGGCCTACGACGCCATGGCGGCGCGCGACGAGCGCGGGCTGCCCGCCGCCGTGGTCCGCGTCGAGCAGCTCTACCCGTGGCCGGCGGAGCAGATCGGCGCCGCCGTGGCCCGCTACGCCAACGCCGGCGAGGTCGTCTGGCTCCAGGAGGAGCCCGAGAACATGGGCGGGTGGGGCTACGTGCGGGGCCGCCTGCTCCCCCTGCTGCGGGGCGCCGACGAGCTGCGGGCCGTCACCCGCATCGAGACCGGCAGCCCCGCCTCGGGCAGCCTGGCGCTGCACCAGATGGAGCAGGAGGACCTGCTGCAGCGGGCCTTCGCCGGCCTGTGACGGCCGCCCTCCCGGGCCCGGGGGCATCCCCTGGATCGGCCGCGCCGTCGCCTACCATGCTGCGCCTAGTGCCCTGGCCACAGACCTTCGCCGCGTCCGCAACGGCAAGGTCCGTGGCCGCACTCGCCGCCGCAGGCGGCCTCCACGGCCGCGGACACCGAACAGGGACAGGGCGGAGGCGGCGCCAGCTCCGCTCGCCCGCCGGAGCACGATCGGACTCGACCGAATGGAGTGAGCGAAGCGAGCGAATGAGGTCGAAGCACTAGTGCCCGCGCGCCATGTCGTCGTCGACGGCTCGAACATCGCCACCGAGGGCCGGTCCCTCCCCAGCCTGGTCCAGTTGGACCAGGCCGTGCGGGAGTTCCGCCGGGAGTTCCCCGACGACGTCATCACCGTGGTGGTGGACGCCACCTTCGGGCACCGCATCGATCCCTCGGAGCGGGCCGACTTCGACGCCGCGGTGGCCCACAACGAGATCGTCTCGCCCCCCGCCGGCGCCATCGGGCGGGGCGACGCCTTCCTGCTGCGGGTGGCGGAGAAGGTGGGCGCCACCGTGCTGTCCAACGACTCGTTCCAGGAGTTCCACGGCGAGCACGAGTGGCTCTTCAACTCGGGCCGGCTGATCGGGGGCAAGCCGGTCCCGGGCGTGGGGTGGATCTTCACCCCCCGCACGCCGGTGCGGGGCCCCAGGAGCCGCGACTCGATCCGCGAGGCCCGGCGGGCGGGGCGGGGTGGCCGCACCGACGAGGTGAAGAAGGTCCAGAAGGCCATCGCGGTGGCCACCGAGGAGGCGGTCGAGCCCGACTCGCCCCGGGTGAAGCGCCGGCGCCGGCGGCGGGGCGGGGCGCCTCCCGCCGACCCGGTCAACGAGCCCCTGCCGTTCATCGAGTTCGTGGCCGCCCACCCCCTGGGCTCGGCGGTGGAGGCCGAGGTGGAGTCGTTCTCCTCCCACGGCGCCTTCGTGACGGCCGACGGGTGCCGCTGCTACGTGCCCCTCAGCGGCCTGGGCGACCCCCCGCCCCGGGCTGCCAAGGAGGTCCTGCGCCGGGGCGAGACCCGCCCGTTCGTGCTCCAGGCCCTCGACCCGCCCCGGCGGGGGATCGAGCTGGCCCTGGCCGAGTTCGCCCACGTCTCCGGCGCGCCGACGCCCGAGACGGTGGAGGAGGAGATCAAGCAGGCCGCTGCCGCCCGCGCCCGGCCCGGCCGCCGCCGGGGCGGGCGGGCCGCCGGCGAGGAGCCGGCCACCCCGGCCGGCGAGCTCGCCGGCGAGGAGCCGGTGGCCGCAGGGGCGGCGCCGGTCGCGGCCGACGGGCGCAGCGGTGCGCGCCCTCCCCGGGCCCGCCGGGCGGCCGCCCGTCCCGCCGACCCCCGGCCGGCGGCCGCGCCCCCCGCCGAGCCCGCCGCCCCCGCCAAGCCGGCCGCCGCG
>JBKHXC010000204.1:0-1666 GCA_046566225.1 Acidimicrobiia bacterium | reverse complement strand
GGATCACCGACGTGCTGGTCGGGCCGTGGGTGCCCCACCCCAGGGTGGCCGTCTCCATCCGGGCCAAGTTGTTCCTGATCGTCGACGACAACTCCCGGTTGTTGGTGCACGGGCGGTTCATGGGGGCCGAGAACACCCGGGCCGGCCAGGAGGTGCTGCGGGCCGCGGTGGTGCGCCGGGGCCTGCCGGCGGTGCTGTACTGCGATCGAGGGGCGCCGTTCGCCAACCACGCCCTGGCCCGGACCTGCGCGGTGCTCGGCATCCGCCTCGTGCACTCGCAGCCCTACTCGCCCGAGGGCAGGGGCAAGCAGGAGAGGCTCAACCGCTACATCCGCGAGCGCTTCATCGCCGAGGCCTGCCACGCCGGCATCGACGACCTGGCCGAGCTCAACGATCGCTTCGAGGCGTGGGCCACCCAGGTGGCCAACCGGCGCATCCACGCCGAGACGGGCCAGGCTCCCATCGACCGCTTCGAGGCAGGCGGACCGCCCCGGGCCGCCGATCCGGGGAGGCTGCGGGAGGCCTTCTTGTGGGTGGCGGCCCGGCGGGTGACCAAGACGGCGACGGTGTCCTTGGAGGCCAACCACTACAGCGTCGATGCCGCCCTGGTGGGCCGGCGGGTGGAGCTGCGCTACGACCCCGCCGACTTGTCGGTCATCGAGGTGTTCTGCCAGGGACGCCCCGCCGGAGTGGCCACGCCGTTCGTCATCGGCCGCCACACCCACCGCCGGGTGCCCCAGGCAGCCCGTCCGCCGGCGCCCGCCACCGGCGTGGACTACCTCGGCCTGGTGGCCGCCGCGCATGACGCCGAGGTGGTGGGCTCCATCTCCTTCGCCCAGATCCCCCTGTTCGCCGCCGACGACGAGGGCCGGCGGTGAGCCGGGCGCCCTGGGTGGCGCACTTCGGCCTCACCCGCACGCCGTTCTCCAAGTCCATCCCCGCCGGCGACCTCTTCGCCCGGGCCGCCCACGGCGAGGCGGTGGCCCGCATCGGCTTCTGCGTGGCCGAGGCCGCCCTGGGCTGTGTGTTCGGCGACGTCGGCGTGGGCAAGACCGTCGCCGCTCGAGCGGCGGTGGCCGGCCTCGATCCCACCCGCCATCAGGTCATCTACATCCCCAACCCGGCCTTCGGCACCAGGGGGCTGTACGTCTCCATCGTGCGGGCCCTCGGCGCCGACCCGCGTTTCCACAAGGCCGAGGTCATGGCCCAGGCCGCCGACCTGCTGGCCGCCGAGGAGGCCGAGCGCCACCGCCGGGTCGTGGTCGCCGTCGACGAGGCGCATCTCATGACGCCCGCCCAGCTGGAGGAACTACGCCTGCTCACGAACGCCCAGATGGACTCGGCGTCGCCCTTCGCCGGGATCCTCATCGGCCAGCCCACGCTGGCCCGCCAGCTGCGCATGGGCGTCTTCGCCGCTCTCGATCAGCGCATCGCCACCCGCTACCACATCAAGCCCATGGACCTGGCCGAGTCGATGGCCTACCTGCGCCACCATCTCCACCTGGTGGGGCGCGACGAGCCTCTGTTCGCCGACGATGCGCTGGCCCGCCTCCACCGCGTCTCCGGCGGGCTGCCCCGGGCGCTCAACACCGCCGCCACCGCCGCCCTCATCGCCGCCGCCGGCACGGGCAAGGATCTGGTCGACGACGCCTGCGCCAAGAAGGCG
>JBKHXC010000203.1:0-3059 GCA_046566225.1 Acidimicrobiia bacterium | reverse complement strand
CTGCTTGCCGAGGGCGGTGAGCTGGGCGGCCGTGGCCGACGCCGACGCGAACACGCTGAACAGCAGCAGCCACACCGACCGGTCCGGTCGGCCGCCGGGGACGGGAGCGCTCACCCGGTCAGGCCGGCCGGTCCATGGCGTGCACCACTGGATGATGCCCCGCGCCGGCCGCACCGGCGCCCGGGCGCCGGCGGCGGGCCAGGATGGTGGGGTGCCTCCCGAACCGATGCCGGCCGTGTTCTTCGGGCACGGCAACCCCATGAACGCCCTGGAGCGCAACCGCTACACCGAGGCGTGGCGCTCGTTCGGCGCCGCCGTGCCCAGGCCGCGGGCCATCCTCGTCGTGTCGGCGCACTGGTACGTCAACGCCACCGCCGTCACCGCCATGGCGCGGCCCCGCACGATCCACGACTTCTACGGCTTCCCGCCCGAGCTGTTCGCCGTCGACTACCCCGCCCCCGGCGACCCCGAGGTGGCGGCCCTGGTCCGCGACGTGGTCCACCCGACGTGGGTGGGGCTGGACCACGACAGCTGGGGCATCGACCACGGCACCTGGTCGGTGCTCGTGCACGCCTTCCCCGACGCCTCCATCCCCGTGGTCCAGCTCTCGGTGGACGCCACCAAGGGCGTCGACGAGCACCTGGCACTGGGCGCCCGGCTGGCGCCGCTGCGGGACCAGGGAGTGCTGGTCGTGGGGAGCGGCAACGTCGTGCACAACCTGGCGCGGGTCGACTTCTCGGCGCCCGAGGCCGCCTCCGACTGGGCCGAGCGCTTCGACGAGGAGGCCCGGGCCCTGATGACGTCGGACCCGTCGGCGGCGACCGCCCTGTCCGCCCACCGGGACTGGGCGCTGGCCGCGCCGACGCCCGACCACTTCCTGCCCCTGCTCTACCTCGCCGGCCTGGCCGCCGCCGCCGGGCGCCCCGCCGACGTGCTCGTGGACGGCTACGCCTACCGCTCGCTCTCCATGACCGCCTTCACCCTCGACGCCCCGCCGCTGCCCGTCCCCGGCGACGACCGAGGCCCACCGGCAACCGGCCCCGACGCCCCGCCCGACGCCAGCAACCTGTAGCGAATCGCCTCGCAAGCAGGAGCCTGCTCGGCGAGCTGATCATGCTCCGGCCGGCAGCCCGGGCGGGGCCGCCGGCGGTCCTTCAGTGCACTTCAGTCGGCGGAGGCGCCGAGCACCCGCTCCCGGGTCGGGATGCGCCGGCCGACGTACCAGACGCCGACCAGGCCGGCCCCCACCACCGCCACCCGGGCGGCCGCCGCCTCCAGGCCGAAGGTCGCGCTGAGCGACACGGCGAGCACGATGGAGGCGATGGCGAGGGCCTTGGCCCGTCGCGGCATGCCCAGCCCGGCCCGGTGGTCGCGCACCAGTGGGCCCACCTTGGGCAGCGAGAGGACCCAGCGCTCGAAGCGCGGGCTGGACTTGGCGAAGCACGACGCCGCCAGGACGAAGAACCCGGTCGTGGGCAGCCCGGGGACGACCCCGCCCAACCCGCCGAGGCCCACCGACGTCCACCCGAGCGCCAGCCATCCCCACCGGGCGACGCCGCGCCGGAGCGGCGGGCAGCCTGGCGTCCCCGCCCCGCTCACCCCACCAGTTCGGCCACGTCGCCGGCCATGAGGACCGCCAGCAGCACGATCACCCCGGCGCCCACCCCCGTGTAGGCCCACCGCCACCTGTGGTCGGCGGCCCAGAACCGGCGCATGGTGGCGATGTTGGCGGCGACGGCCACCGCCCCGAGCGGCAGCCCGATCCACGGGCCCACGCCCGCCGCCACCCCGAGGGCGGGAGCCACGAAGGGCAGGAAGACGTAGGTGAGCAGGCACCGGGTGGCGGACACCAGGATCGACGCGCTGAACGCCTGCTGGAGCTCGGCTCCCGACCGGCGGGGGCCGCGGTCGTCGACGCGCAGCAGGCGCCGCATGGCCCGGTCGGCGGGCGGGCGGCCCCCCACCGCGGGCGCCGAGTCGATCGTGGTCACGCCCGCGATGATGTCAGCCCCGACCCCCGAACGCCCAACCACCTCCCGGCGGTGGCGGCTCAGCCGGCGTGGGTCGCCGCCATGCCCACGACGGGTCGGGCCAGGCGCAGCGCCCCCGTCGACCCCCGGAAGGTGGCGTCGCCGAAGGCGAAGATGCCGCCGTCGGAGGCCACCAGCCAGTAGCCGTTGCCGGTGGCCGTGGGGGCCAGGCCGACGATTGGCTGCGCCAGGCGGGTGGCGCCGGTCGAGCCGAAGAAGCCGGCGACCCCGAAGGAGAACATCCCGCCGTCGGAGGCCACCAGCCAGTAGCCGTTGCCGGTGGCGGTGGGCGCCATGCCGACGACGGGGTGGTTGAGGCGCGTGGCCCCGGTGGAGCCCAGGAACCGGGCGTCGCCGAAGGCGAAGATGCCGCCGTCGGAGGCCACCAGCCAGTAGCCCTTGCCGGTGGGCGTGGGCGCCATGCCGACGATGGGCCGGTTGAGCCCCACGGCGCCCGTGGAGCCGTGGAAGGGCGCGTCGAAGGCGAAGATCCCCCCGTCCGACGCCACCAGCCAGTAACCGGGCTGGGCCGTTGGTGCCGACGGGGGCGGTGCCGACGGGGGCGGCGGTTCGGACGGCGGCGGTGCCGACGGCGGAGGCGGCGGCGCCGGCTTTGCCTCGTTGACGAAGCTCACCGTGTTGTCGCCGCCGGCGATGACCACGGTCCCGTCCTCGGGCGTGGAGCTGCTGGTGAACCCGGGGTGGGCGGACTCGGTGACCGTGCACCTCGTCCCCACCGGGATGGCCTCGAACCGCCTCGTCCCGGAGGTGTCCACCGTGAACGAGAACGGCGCCCGGGAATCGCAGGCGACGGTGAAGGAGAACTCCCCCGACCCACCGGAGGTGGTCTTGGTCACCACCAGGTCGCCGACGACCGAGGTGGTGACCAGGCGGAAGTAGTCGAGGTACGCCTCGCCCGGCTCGTCGGTGCCCGAGACGTTGACCCGGTGGGTGCCGGCGGCCAGCGTCGCCGAGGTGGCCAGCTCGGCCCGGCACTGCTGAGGGCCCGGGGCGCCGGGCACCAGCTCC
>JBKHXC010000202.1:0-4306 GCA_046566225.1 Acidimicrobiia bacterium | reverse complement strand
GGTCAGCAGGCTCATGCAGCCAGGCGGCGGCGCCGCACAGCCACGGCAGTGATCCCGACCTCCAGGGCGACGACGGCCGGCCAGGTGGTCGGGCCGCCGCCCGTCGACGGGTGGCGGGTGACCCGGCGGAGCCTGGTCGTGGTGGGTCCGTCGACGGCCGAGCCGGCGGCGGTGGTACTGGTCGTGGAGGCGGCGCTGCGGGCGGTGGTCGTCGGGGCGACCGCTCCGGGGCCAGTGGTGGTGCTGGTGGTGGTAGCCGCAGCACGCTGCGTGGTGGGACTGGTCGTGGTGGCGCCGGCGGCGGCCCCGGAGGGGGCAGCGGCGGTGGTGGAGGGCGTCGGCGTGGTGGCCGTGGTGGCCGGCGTCGTGGTCCCAGAAGTTTGCGGCACCGTCGGCGCTCCGACGTCCGGCGTGGTCGTCGGGCCCGCACTGCCGCCTCCTGGCGTGACCGTGGGCCCGGTGGCGTCCTCGGCATCGCCGACGCCCAGGAACGGCGCCGCCGCGCCCAGGCCGAGGAGGAGCAGGATGACGAAGGCGAGCAGGACGACGACCCGCCGGCTCGAGCGGGGGGTCGCCATGACCCGCGCAGCCTATGGCAGCGCCGGCGCCAAAGGGGTGACCACCTCAGATGTTCACACGGTGGTGGAAGAAGCGTGACGTGTGCCCCCTCCTGGACGACCGGCGGCTTGCAGCCGCAGTGGGTGCAACAGAAGCGCAGCCGCATGTCGTCCTGTCTGTTGCACATCGGCCGAGCGAATCCTCACACGATGCCCTGTTGCGTCGGTTGCACGATCCTGCAACGCGCTACCGGGCCTGGAGCTATTGTTGCCCGACGCCGGTGAAGTGACGGTGCCCCGGCTCGTGACGGGCGGCGCCGATGAGGGCTGTCAGCAACACCAACGGCCTGCCGCGGAGGCCAACCAACTCGCGGGGCCTCATCCCAGGGACAACATCGTCTGGCTCAGCAGCGACCCGAAGCCCGCGACCGGCGACACGTGCCTCGGGGCGTCAGCCTCGGAGCTCCGACGCGATCCTTTGGGCCGGGACAGCTGGGGCCGCGCCCGATCAGCTCAACGGCCCTGCACCCCCTCATCACCCGCTCCCCCACGCGTGAAGAGCTTCAAGGGGGCGTACAATCCTGGGCATGCCGTTCTATGACTTTCGGTGCCCGACGTGTGACGAGCGCTTCGAGGTGCGGCGGCCGATCTCCGAGTCCGACCAGCCCGTCTCCTGCCCGCAGGGTCACGAAGGCGCCGTCCGCGTCATCACCACCTGGGGCACCGGCGGTGGCATCCGCTCCGGCACCCCCGCCAGCAAGCCGAAGAACGCCGGCACGGTCGAGTCGGCGGCGGCCCACCTGGCCAAGCACAAGCGGCGCGACTCCCGCTAGCCGGGCACGCCCCGCGGCCGCCGCCCCCGCCGCACGGCCCAGAGGGTGGCACCGCCCAGGAGGAGGATCGGGACGGCCAGCCAGCCCGGGCCCGGGCGATCCCCGGCGTCGGCCTGGGCCGAGGTCGACAGCGACACCGACCCCGGCGCTGGCAGCAGCCCGAACGCGCCGGGGTCCTCGATGACGACGGGCGCCACGCCTGGCTCGGCCGGGGCCAGCACGGGGGCCGGGCCGGCGGCGGCGGCCGGGGCGATGGCGGCCACCTCCACGGCCACCGTTGCCGTGCGGCCGCCGCCGGCGTCGGCGGCGACGGTGACGGTCTGGGCGTCGGGCCCGCCCGGCACCTCGACCCGGTGCTCGCCGCCGGCCAGTGGCTGCGGCGGACGGCCGGCCACGCTGACCAGGGCGGCCTGGTTGGTCCGGAAGGCCACGGCCACCGGGCTGGCCGGGTCGGGCCCGGTGCGACCGGCCGCCACCTGCTCGAGCGCCAGCGGTCCCCCCTGCTCGGGCGGGGGGACGATCCTGACGGTGCCGCCGCGAGGCCCGCCCGTCACCTTCCAGCTGCCGGTGGCGACCGTCGCCAGCAGCGCCCCGTCGGCCACCACCCGGAACGCCCCCGGCGCCGGCCCGCTCCCGGTGGGCACGGCCCGCACCACCGGGTTCCCGACGTCGGCCAGCTCGACCCGCAGCGAGGGCGGGGCGCTCGGCGGGGCCGGCTGCGGGCGGAGGCCGCCGTAGTAGCTGGCCAGGATGGCGTCGGCCGACAGCCCGCGGCGGGCCTTGCCGAAGGCGCCCCACTGGCCCATCCCGATGGCGTGGCCGAAGCCGCGGCCCTGGGCGACCAGCGCCCCGTCGGCGGGGGCCAGCGAGAACTGGTCGCTCGGCAGCGTGCGGGGCAGCGCCCCCCGGGGCATGCCCCCGTTGACCCGGGACCGGAACTCGCCGACGGGTAGCCGGGTCTCACCCCGCTCGACGGTCGGCGCCGGCGGCGCTGGCGTGGTGGAGCCCGTCGCGGGAGGCAGGGCTGAGCTGGCCGGCGGTTGGGTCGGTGCCCGCGGTGGTGCCGGCGCGGCCCGCTCCCAGGTGAGGGTGACCGTGCCGCCGTTGCGGCTGCCGCCGGTGGCCCGGCCCGGCAGCCCGAACAACGAGGTGAGGCCGGCGAGCCCGAGCGGCTGTGACCAGCGGTGCAGCGGCGACGCCGCGTCGTCGGGGTCGTTGACCGACGGCAGGTAGGGGCGGCCGCCCGACACGCTTCGGCCGCCGTTCGACGAGGAGTACTTAGCCAGGATCGGTGCGCCCTTGTACAGCAGGACCTTCCCGGCCGTGGCCGCCGTCGCCGCCGCCCAGGCTGGCCCCCCGGGGCGCTGCTCGGAGACCAGGCCGGTGTACACCTGGCACGACTCGGTGGCGCAGATGTCGGGCGCGGTGGCCGGGCGGCCCTTCTGGGCCCGGGCCTGCATCGCCGTGTGGAGGGCGAAGGTGCGGGCGGCGATCGCCTGGGCCTGCAGGGCGGCGGCCGGCCAGGTGAGCGGCACCTCCTGGATGCCCCGGACGTAGTCCTCCACCGGCAGGTCGGCGAGCAGCTTCCCCCCTGGTCCCAGCTCGAGCGCACCCCGGTGGCCGGGGCCGCCGTCGGCGGTCAGGCCGGTGGCGGCGGGGTCGAGCGGCTCGAAGCGGACCCGGCTGGCCACCCACCCTCCGGGCGGCACCGGCCCACCAGGCGCCGCCGCCGCCGGCGCCACCCCGACCAGCGGGACGAGGCCGGCTGCGAGCACGGCCGCCACGGCGAGCGCCGGCCCCCAGGGGCGAGATCGAGAGCGCACGGGGCCGCCAGCGTACGGCGTGCCTTGCCCGTTGGCACCCCGGCTGCCCCCGCAGGACGACCGCACCGCCAGCTACGAGTCGCGCGACCAAGGCCGCACCTGGCAGCTGCGCTACCGCGACGAAGGCTGATCACCGGCGCTGGCCGGCGTGGTGAGGAGGTGGGCCCGGATGCCGCCGCTCGTCGTCGACCAGCGGTGCACGAGGGGGAGCCCGGTCGCCCGGGCCAGCCGGCGGTCGCCGACGAGGAGAGCGACGCCCCAGCCGGGCAGCCGGTCCCGGACGACGGCTCCGAGGGCGGCATAGAGGTCGCGCAGATCCCGAGCCGGCCCCGGGTCGGTGCGGGCGCCCCAGGGTGGGTTGGCCACCAGCCATCCGGGCCCGCCGGGGGGAGGCGACAGGGCCGACAGCGGCTGGTGGCGGACGTCGACCACGACCCCGGCCCGCTCGGCGTTGGCCGCGGTGGCGGCGCAGGCGCCGGCGTCACGGTCGGCGGCGAGGACCGTGGCACCGGGTGGGCGGACCAGGGCTGCGGCCTCGCCCAGCACGCTGACCCACGTGCCAGGAGCGAACGACGGCCAGGCCTGGAAGGCGAAGGGGCGGAGACGGCCGGGGGCCAGGCCAGCGCTCAGCCCGGCGGCCTCGATGGCGATGGTCCCCGAGCCGCAGAACGGGTCGACCAGCGGCGTCGTGCTGTCCCACCCGATGGTCCGCAGGGCGGCGGCGGCCAGCGTCGGCCGGAGCGGCGCCTTCGCGGTCGCCAGGCGCCAGCCTCGGCGGTGGAGGGCGTCGCCGGAGGCGTCGGCGCTGATAGTCACGTGGTCATGGTCGATCCGCACCAGGAACGGCGTCGGCCCCGGCCCGCCAACGGCGCGCTCCAGGCGCTCGGCCACGGCCGCCGTGTGGAAGAGGCGGCTCTTGACGGCGACCACCCGGAAGCGGCCGCCGCCGCCGGTCCAGGGCGCCCAGTCGACCGCCGCTGCCCGGCGCTCGAGGTCGGCGAAGGTGCGGGCCGGGAACCGGGCCACCCGCACCACCACCCGGCTGGCCACGGCCGAGCGGAGGCAGGCGGCGTAGAGCTGGCGGGCCGTGGCG
>JBKHXC010000201.1:0-2622 GCA_046566225.1 Acidimicrobiia bacterium | reverse complement strand
GCGCCTCGATGGCCTCGTTGACCCGGGCGAACCAGTCGGCCAGGGCGACCTCGAACACCTCCCGGTAGAGGGACTCCTTGGACGGGAAGTGGTGGAGCAGGCTCGGCCGGCGGATCCCGACGGCCGCCGCGATGTCGTTGAGCGAGGTCCCGTCGTAGCCGTGGTGCGCGAACAGGCGCCGGCCCTCGGCCAGGATCGCCTGGCGCGTCGATGAACCCTCGGGGATGGCCACGGTCCCCCCGATCTTGCCCTACTTGGCGGCCCGACCCCCGATCGCCGGGGGTGGAGCCGCCCGCCCCGATTGCGCCTACCTACCGGTAGGTAGGTAGCGTGGGGAGGTGCGCACCCTCCTCGCCGGCGTCCTCGCCGGCTTCGTCGCCTGCCAGCTGGGCACCGTCGTGACCACCGTCTACCTGCACCGGGCCCTCTCCCACCGGTCCCTCACCCTGGCCCCCGGCCCCACCGCCGTGTTCCGGGTGCTCACCTGGGTGCTCACCGGCATCCGGCCCCGGCAGTGGGTCGCCGTCCACCGCAAGCACCACGCGTCCACCGACGTCGAGGGCGACCCCCACTCGCCGCTGCTCGAGGGCTTCGCCGCCGTCCAGCTCGCCAACGTGGTGCTCTACCGGCGGGCGGCGCGGGACCCCGACGTCCTCCGCTACGCCCGCGACCTGCCGCCCGACCGCTGGGACCGGGCCCTGTTCGACCACGCCCCGGTCGGCCTCGCCCTGGGCGTCGGGGTGCTCGTGATCGTGCTCGGCCCGGCGGCGGCCGCGGTGGCCGCGTCCTTCCACGCCGCCAGCTACCTGCTGGTCAACGCCGCCGTCAACGCCGTCGGCCACCGGTTCGGGCGCCAGCCGCACGACAACACCGCCCGCAACAACCAGTGGCTGGCGTGGCTCACGGTGGGCGAGGGGCTCCACAACAACCACCACGCCGCTCCCACCTCGGCCCGCCTGGCCCTGGCCCGGGGCGAGGTCGACCCCGGCTGGTGGGTGGTGCGCCTGCTGGAGCGGCGGGGGTGGGCGACGGTCCGCCACCACCGCGCCCGGCTGCGCCGGCCGGCGGCCCGCCAGGCGGCGTAGCGCTTCGACCTCGTCCGTTCGCTCCGCTCACCCGGTTCGGTCGAGTTCCATCGTGCTCCGGCGGGCGCCGGCCCGTTAGGTTGGGGGCGATGGACATCGTCTCAGCCCTGTTCTGCGAGAACCTCAACCTCCGCCAGGCCTCGCCCGGGGGGCCCACCCGGATCGACCTCACCGGGGTGATGTTCTCCCTCCAGGCGCCCAGCCCCCCGCCCGTGACCGTCGCCCCCCACCTGATCGTGCTCGTCCGCTGCCGGGCCGACGAGCCCGGCAACGGGGTCCTGGAGGTCCAGTTCCGCGACGAGGCGGGCGAGGAGGTGGCCCGCAACGTGTCGCCGTTCACCGTGGAGCCGGGCAAGTTCACCTACCGGCTGGTGCGCGGTGAGCTCACCTATCCCGCGCTCGGGACGATCGAGGCCCACTGCCGGGTCGGCCAGGGCCCGTGGACGGTGGTCCCCCTCACCCTGCTCCCGCCCGCCGGCTAGCCCGCCGTGCCCTTCGCCGCCGCCCTCTCCCAGCACCCGGTTCCGGCCACCGCCGTGGGCGAGGTGGCCGGCCAGGTGCTGGAGGAGCTGGGCCCGGCGCCGGACCTGGCCGTGGTGTTCGTCACCCCTCCCCACGCCGGGGCCCTGGAGGACGCGGCCCGCACCATCGACGAGGTGCTGCGGCCCGCCGCCCTGGTGGGCTGCGCGGCGGTCTCGGTCGTGGGCACCGGGCGGGAGGTCGAGCGGGAGCCGGGGGTCAGCCTGTGGGCGGGGCGCTTCGGGCCGGTGGAGGGCGTCCGCCTCACCGCCTCCCGGGACGCCGACGGGTTCCGGTTCGACGGCTGGCCGGCGGAGGTGCCCTTCGACCCCACCGCCGTGGTCCTGCTGGCCGACCCCTACTCCTTCCCGGTCCAGGACCTCTACGGGCAGCTCGCCGAGCGCCACCCCGGCCTGCGGGTGGTGGGGGGGAACGCCTCGGCGGCGGCCGGCCCCGGCGGGAACCGGCTGGTGCTGGGCCGTCGGGTGCACGCCTCCGGCGCGGTGGGCGCCCTCATCGGCCCCGGCGTCGACGTGGAGACGGTGGTCTCCCAGGGGTGCCGGCCCATCGGGCGCCCGTACATCGTCACGCGGGCGGAGGGGAACTACGTGGTGGAGCTGGCCGGGAGCCCGGCCCTGGAGCGGCTGGTCCAGATGACCGCCGACGGGATGTCGGAGGAGGAGGTCGACCTCATCGACCAGGGCCTGCACCTGGGCCAGGCCATCGACGAGCGCAAGCTGGACTTCGAGCGGGGCGACTTCCTGGTCCGCAACGTGCTGGGCGCCGACCAGGCCACCGGCGCCATCGCCGTGGACGACCTGGTCCCCGTGGGCGCCACCGTCCAGTTCCACGTCCGCGACGCGGCCACCGCCGACGAGGACCTGCGCCAGCTCCTGGCCGGCCGGGAGGCCGACGCCGCCCTGGTGTTCACATGCAACGGCCGGGGCGTGCGCCTGTTCGGCACGCCGGACCACGACGCCAGGGTCCTCGACGAGCGCGTCCACGTCCCCGCCGCCGG
>JBKHXC010000200.1:0-3186 GCA_046566225.1 Acidimicrobiia bacterium | reverse complement strand
GGTCGATGGTCTCGTTGACGGGCATCTCCTCGGGCGTGGCGACGATCACCATGCCCGTCCGGCGGGGGTCGGAGAGGATGTCCAGCATCCACCGCGTCTGCTCGCGGATGATCCCCACCTGGACCAGCTCGTTGATGGCCTGGGGGGCGGCCAGCTGGCCGACCACGTGCCCGGTGGCCGCCCCGTCCACCACCACCAGGTCGTAGCGGCCCTGGCGGACCTCGTAGGCGAGCTTGCCGATGGTGAGGATCTCGCGCACGCCGGGGGCGGCGGTGGCGACGAAGTCGAACATGCGGGCCAGCGGGCCGATGCGGGCCGCCACCGGGAGGCGGAGCTGGAGCGCGAGGTACTCCTTGAGCGACGCCTCCGTGTCCATCGTCATGGCGAACAGGCGGGGCTGGACCTCGCGCTCGGCGAAGGTCGTGGGCCCCGTCTCGAACACCGAGGCGAGGTCGCCCTTGGCGTCCACCTCGCAGGCCAGCGTGCGCATCCCCCGCTGGGACGCCAGCAGGGCGAGCGAGGCGGCGACGGTCGTCTTGCCGACGCCGCCCTTGCCGGTGACCAGGACCAGCCGGCGGTCGAGCAGGTCCCCCACTACGGGGCGCCGAAGCCCACCCGCCGCTCGTCGGAGGACGTCCCGATCTCGACGTAGGCGACCTTGGCCGCCGGCACGCCCACCCGGCGCCCCTTGCGGTCGGTGAGCCACAGGACCTTGGTGCCGTCGGCCAGGGCCTTCTCCACCACCTTGGCCACCGCGTCGGGCTCCTCGGTCATGTCCAGCTCGATCTCCTTGGGCGTGTGGGTGACGCCGATGCGCACGTCCATCTGCCTACTCCTCTCGTTCGTCTCGCTCGGTCCCGGCAGCGGGTGCCCCGGGCGGTTCCCCGGGCCGGGCGGCCTCGGCGGTGGTGGGCGGGGGAGGCGGCTCCGGGGGCAGGGGGCGGGCGTCGTCCTCCGGGTGCCGGCCGATCCCGGCGGCGGCGGCCGCCGTCGACCCCGATCCGGCCAGCGCCGCCCCCGACGGCACCGGCGGCGCCTCCGAGCCGGTCCCGCCGGTCGCCCCGGTGGCTCCCGTCGTTGCGGGTGCGGCGGGCGGGGCGGGGGCCGCCGGCTCGCCGCCCTCGGCGTCCCAGCCGCCCCACCGCGGCGTGCGGCGCACGAAGGCCAGCCAGGCGCCGCAGGCGGCCAGGGTGGCCAGGGCCGCCATCTGGCTCCCGGTGAGGCCCAGCCGGCGCACGTCCTCCCGCAGGAAGTCCTCGACGACGCGCTGGGCGCCGTACCAGGCGCCGAAGACCATGATCAGGAACCCGTCGAAGCGGTGCGCCCGGCGCAGGCGCAGGAGCACGGCCAGCAGCACGGCGGTGAGGACCAGGTCGTACAGCGCCGTCTGGTGGACCACCGTGCCGGGCTCGCAGGGAAAGGCCGTCTCCACGCCGGCCGGCGGGCAGCGGTAGCCCAGGAAGAAGTCCGTCGGCTTGCCGAGGTGGTCGGCCACCACCAGGTCCCCCACCCGGCCCACGACCACGCCCAGGGCCATGCCCGGCGCCGCCGCGTCCATCAGCTTCCAGAACGACAACCCCCGCCGGCGCATGCCGGGCGCGGTGGCCAGGATGGCCCCGAAGAAGCCCCCCAGGAGGGAGATGCCGCCCTCCCACACCTTCGCCGCCTCCACCACCGAGTCGAAGTCGGAGGGGTGGTTGACCACGTAGGCGAGGCGGGCGCCGACGATGGCCCCCACCGCGGCGGTGGTGAGCAGGGCGTACACGTCGTCGTCGGCCACGCCCGCCCGCCGCGTCGCCGGCAACAGGAGCCGGGCGCCGGCGAGGAAGCCGGCGGCGATGCCGATCCCGTGGGGCGAGACCGACAGGGGGCCGAGCTCGATGTCGACCACGGGGTCGTACGAGATGGCGCCGAGCACCCTTCACGTTCTAGTGCGTCGACCTCGTGCGTCGACCTCATTCGTTCGCTTCGCTCACCCCATTCGGTCGAGTTGATCGTGCTGCGGCGGGCGAGCGGAGCTCGCTCCGCCTCCGCCCCGTCCCTCTCGGTGTCCGCAGCCGTAGAGACCGCCTGCGGCGGCGACTGCGGCCACGGACCTTGCGCTTGCGAACGCGGCGAAGGTTTGTGGCCACGGCACTGGTGCTTCGACCTCATTCGTTCACTTCGCTCACTCCGCTCGGTCGAGCCGGGTCACGCTCCGGGGGGCGGCGGGGCGGGTCCGCTCCAGGCCGTCGAGCATGCCGTGCAGGGCGGTCTCGACCGCCTGGCGGTGGCGCCGGTGGTGGGCGGCGCCGAGGCGGTGCCCGGCCAGCGCGGCTGCCGCGCCGGCGGGAACGGCGGCCGCCGTCACCGGGTCCAGGCCGGCCAGCACCAGCGAGCCCCCCACGGCGGCGGCGCCGATCGCGCCGCCGCCCACGGCCAGGGCGGCGGAGGCCCGGCGCACGGGGCCGACGTCGAGGAGCAGGTGGACCAGGCAGTGGTCCCCGTCGTCGGCCGGGTCGTCGACCACGGCGACCTCGACGCCGGCCACGTCCTCCAGGCACAGCCGCTTCTGCACCCGCCGGTCGATGCCACGCCGCACGGCGGCGGCCAGGTCGTCCCTCTGGACCCACGCCGACCGGCCTCCCACGTTGCGCACCACCCGGAACAGCTGGCGCTCCAGGTAGGCGTGCACGGCCGCCTCCACCGCCGGGGCGGCGCCGGCCAGGCGGCGCGACACCGCCAGGGTGCCGGGGCCGAACAGGCGGGCGGCCGGTGACCGCCGGGTGCCGGGCCCGGGCGCCAGGGCCCCGGCCCGCAGCTCGGCCAGCGCCCGCCGCACCGACCGGCGCGACAGGCCCACCTCCACGGCCGCCTCCTCGAGGGTGGCCGGGTCGAGGCCCCCGGCGTCGTCCGGCCGGTGCTGCTCGAGCTCGGCGGCCCGGCGCAGGACGAGCGCCGTCTCCTCGTCCGTGAGACGGTCGCCGTCCACGCCCCCGACAGTACCGCCGGCACCCGCGGCCGGCCGACCGGCCGGAGCACCGCCGGCTCGGCTCGGAACCTCCGGTTCCGAGTCGATCCTGGTCCCAGCCCCCACCGGCCCCTGGCGGGCCGACCAGCGAACGACGAGAATCGCCGGCGGCCGCTGGTCGCCGCCGAAGGCGGCCCCCCCGGCTGCCGGCCGGGAAGACAGGGCGCAGGCCGGCG
>JBKHXC010000199.1:0-4182 GCA_046566225.1 Acidimicrobiia bacterium | reverse complement strand
TCCTGGCCGCCGTGGAGGACGCCCCCCTGGGCGCCGTGGTGGTCACCGACATCTCCCGGGACGGCATGCTGGTCGGCCCCGACGTGGCCGGCCTCACCGCCGTGCTGGGCGCCACCCGCCACCCGGTGGTGGCCTCCGGCGGGGTGGGGTCGCTCGACGACCTGCGGGCCCTCGCGGACGTTGCCGACGGGGAGCGCACCCTGGCCGGGGCCATCGTGGGCACGGCCATCCACGAGGGCGTGTTCAGCGTAGGGGAGGCGATCGCCGCGTGCGGGTGATCCGGGTGGTCCCGTGCCTGGACGTCAAGGCCGGCCGGGTGGTGAAGGGCGTGAACTTCGTCGGGCTGCGAGACGCCGGCGACCCGGCCGAGCTGGCCGCCCGCTACGACGGCGAGGGCGCCGACGAGATCGTGTTCCTCGACATCACCGCCTCCTCCGACGCCCGGGCCACCATGGTCGACGTGGTGTGGCGCACGGCCGAGCAGGTCTTCATCCCCCTCACCGTGGGGGGCGGGGTGCGCAGCGTGGACGACGCCCGCCGGCTGCTGCGGGCCGGCGCCGACAAGGTGGGCGTCAACACGGCGGCGGTGGCCCGCCCCGGGCTGGTGTCGGAGCTGGCCGGCGAGTTCGGCGCCCAGTGCGTGGTGGTGGCCGTCGACGCCCGCCGGCGCCCGCGGGGAGGCGACGGGCCGGCGTTCGAGGTGTACACCCACGGGGGCCGCACGCCCACCGGGATCGACGCCGTGGCCTGGGCGGCGGAGTGCGAGCGGCGGGGGGCGGGCGAGGTCCTCCTCACCTCCATGGACCGCGACGGCACCCGCGACGGCTTCGACCTGGCGCTGACCCGGGCGGTGGTCGGCGCCTGCAACGTGCCGGTGGTGGCCAGCGGCGGGGTCGGCTCCCTCGACCACCTGGTGGAGGGGGCGGTGGAGGGCGGCGCCGACGCCGTGCTGGCGGCGTCGATCTTCCACTTCGGCGAGTTCACCGTGCGCCGGGCCAAGGAGCACCTGGCCGCCGCCGGCGTGGCCGTGCGGCCGGCGTAGCGCTTCCCGGCCACGAACGTTGGCCGGGTTCGCAGGGGGCGAGGTCCATGGTCACACCCTCGTGCCGCCGCCGGGGGTGAGCCCGTCATCTGGGGGCGATGCTCGTGACGCCGCGCCCGCGCTCATGGGTCTCGCTCGTCGAACGACCCACCAACTCGCGAAGGAGGTGAACGGTACGATGACCACCATGTCGAGCGTGGCGACCGGAGACCGCACAGCGACCCGCGACGAGGTCCTCGCGGCGCGGCACACCCTGCGCCAACTGGCAGTCCGCCACGGCCTCGCGCACCCGCGCGTGGATGCCACGGGGACGGTCGTCGTGCACAGCGACGACCCTGGCTACGGGTCTCTTCGCCGCTACGCCATGGCAGCATCCAAGTCGCTCGGCGTCTGGGTGAACGTGATCACCGACGACGCTCCCGCAGCCCAGGTCGCCACCGAAGCTCTGTGAGCACCCTGGCCGAGTTGGCCCGGGTCCTCGATCAGATCGCCGAGGTTGTCGCCGAAGGCCGAGACGCCTTTGACCGCGAGCCACGGCAGCGATGGGCCATCGAACGGCTTTGGATCTACGCGGCAACCTCGCCGAGCGCCACTGCCGAGAGCACGACATCCACGAAGGCGCAGAACCGTGGTCCGAGCTCATCGGCGCCCGGCACGTGTACGCCCACTACACGCCGCACCAGATCGTCCCAGATCGAGGAGGGACGCGAAAGCGCGGGGACCTCAGGACCGGACGGTCGTGCGGGGGGAGGGGACGGTCGGCGCCGGCCACGCCGGCCGGGGCGGGCCGGCGGCGGGCACGGGCGAGCGGGGGCGCTCGCCGTCGGCGTCGGCCACCCGCCTGGCGGTGAGGGCGAACAGCAGCACCCAGAAGGCGGTGACCAGCCCCACGCCGGTGTAGGCGAGCACGGCCGGCCAGGCGGGGCCGTCGGTGGCCTCCCGCAGCAGCACGTCGGTGTTGCGCTGGAACGCCACCCGCCGCTCGGGCAGCGCCTCCACGGCGCTGGCGCCGATCTCGGGGTCGGCCGGCATGTAGACGGCGGCGGCCATCACCTCGTCGCCCCGCATGAGGCTGACCATCGACTTCCACGAGCCGGTGACGGGGACCGCCTCGGCGCTCACGTAGCGGCCGGGGGCGACCTCGTCGAGGGCCGACCACCGGCGCCCGCCGCCCTGCCAGGACATGATGCCGAAGGCGGTGGCGTCCTCGGCGGCGTCGGCCGGGGTGAGCTCGACGCTCACCCGGGCCTGCTCGCCCTCGGGCTGGAGGCGGATGACGGCGTCCACCTCGCCCACGTTGCGGGGCAGGGGGACGGCCAGCACCACGATCACGGCGGCGGCGGCGGCGGCCAGGGCGGCGGCCGGCACGGGACCGGTCGGTTCGCCCGCCCCGTGGCGCCACGCCCGTCCCAGCCCGGCGCCGATCACGGCGGCGGCGACGGCCGCCACCAGGCCGAGCACCGTGCCGGGGACCATGAGGAGCGACGGCTCGATCTCGAACCACCCCGAGGCGTCCACCCACGCCATCTCCAGGGCCAGGCCCACGGTGCCGGCCGCCGCCCCGGCGGCCACCGCGAAGCGCAGCGTGCGCCGGGTGCCCACCACCAGGGCGGCCGCCTCCACGGCCAGGGCGGCGCCCAGGTACAGCGGGAAGCGGGGGAAGGTGTGGTTGAGGGCGCCGGCCACCAGCAGGCCGATGGCGGCCCGCAGGACCAGGTAGGCGGTCACGGCGGCCAGGGCGCCCCCCGGCCCCATGGCCAGGCGGGTCAGCACCAGCCCGAAGCCCATGGCCAGGGCGAACAGCACCGGCAGGTACAGCGCCTGGAACTGGGGCACGCCGAAGTCGAACTCGCCCTGGAAGGTCGACAGCCCGACCAGCACGGCGCCCGCCGTGGTGGCGTGGATGACGTGGCCCAGGGCCGTCGGCTCGGCCCGGCGGCGGCCCTCCAGGATCATCAGCAGCAGGGCGATGGGCCCGAGGGAGCCGCCGGCGACGAGCTGGAGGTGGCTCGGGCTCCACAGGGTGACGTCGATGCCGTAGGCCCGGTGCCACAGCTCGTCGAGCGGGAAGGCGGCCACGCCGCCCATCCCGAGCACGGCGAACATCAGCGCCGAGCGGGGGATGCGCAGGCCGGAGAAGCGGAACCCGACGTCGGCCCCGTCGTTGGTGGCGAAGATGACGGCGATGATGCCGGCGTAGACCATGCCCCCCAGGCCCAGCAGGATCATGGTGTGGCTGGGGGTGAAGAGCTGCTCGTCCCGCCCGAAGTCGACGTGCCAGGCCACGTCCCAGTACAGGCCCATGACGGCCACGGCCAGCACCAGCAGCCCGCTCAGCACGCCCGCCATGCACCATCCCGGGTAGCCGGTGAGGCGCTCCAGGGAGTACGAGATGCGCTTGAAGAAGGCCCGCACGACGTTGCGCTCGTCGCCGTGCTCGCCCATGACGAGCAGCCAGAAGACGGTGAAGAAGTAGAAGACGAACGGGGCGGCCACGTACGGCCAGTCCGTCCCCCACCCGGAGGCGGCGATCATGGGTTGGCTCCCTCCCGGGCGGCCGCGTCGACGGCCGCCCTCGTGGTGGTCATGGCGGTGGACGCCGCCACCCGCTGCTCCATTGCCCGGGCCAGCACGGCGAGCACCGTCTGCGCCGCCAGGGGGCGGATGCGGTTGAGGGCGTCGGTGACCCGGGGCAGGTCCCCGGCCGGCATGCCGGCGGCGGCGAACGGCTCCCAGATGTGGTCCTCGAACAGCCGCACCAGGCGGGTGGCCACCCGGTCGAGGTCGTCGCGCAGGGCGGCCAACTCGTCGAGGGCGGCGGCCAGCGGGATGCCCACCGCCACCAGCTCGGCGCCGGCGTGGACCAGGCGGGGGCTGGGGAGGCGCACGGCGGGCCCCTGGGGCTCGAGCAGGCCCAGCTCCACCGACCGCAGGACCAGGTCGGGCCGGGTGGCGCTCTCGGGGAACAGCTCGAACAGGTAGGCCGGCGACACCACCTGGGGCTCCTCGTCCGTCCACGGCGCGGTGAGGGCCTGCTCGAAGCCCAGGACGTCGGCCAGGCTGCGGCCCCGCTCCCAGGCCTCCAGCAGGCCGGCGATCCCGGCCAGGAAGTAGCCCTGCTCCTGGAGCTGGGTGATGAG
>JBKHXC010000198.1:0-10958 GCA_046566225.1 Acidimicrobiia bacterium | reverse complement strand
GCGAGGGCCCGCCCGACGTTCCCGGCGGCGCGCCCCACGTGGCGAACGGCATGTTCGCCGAGCTGGAGGTCACCTGACCGCCGGCGGCCGCGCCTTCCCGGCCACGCGTCGGCCCGTCTACCGCAGGGCGACGCCCAGGAGGGCGGCCGCCTCCGAGACCCCGCCCGTCCCCGACGAGGCGGCGGCGTCGACGGCGGCCAGGGCGGCCGGCGTGTCGAGGTCGTCGTCGAGGGCGGCGCGGACCTCCTCGACGGCGAGCCCGCCGGGGCCGGCGGCCCGCCACCCCGCCAGCCGGTCCGCCGCCGCCGGGAGGAGGTCGGGGGTCCACTCCCAGGCCGTGCGGTAGTGCCGGGCCATGATGGCCAGGCGCACGGCCGGCGGCTCCCAGTCCTTGAGCAGGTCGCTCACGAAGACCAGGTTGCCGAGCGACTTCGACATCTTGGTCCCCCCCAGGCCGACCATGCCCACGTGCATCCAGTGGCGGACGAAGGGCTGGCCGGTGGCCGCCTCCGACTGGGCCGCCTCGCACTCGTGGTGAGGGAAGATGAGGTCGGTGCCCCCGCCGTGCAGGTCGATGGTGGGCCCCAGCTCCCGCATGGCGAGGGCCGAGCACTCGACGTGCCACCCGGGCCGCCCCCGCCCCCAGCGCGAGTCCCACGCCGGCTCGTCGGGGGCCGACGGCTGCCACAGCACGAAGTCGAGCGGGTCCCGCTTGGCCGGGTCCTCGGGACGGCCGCCCCGCTCGGCGGCCAGCTCCAGCATCTCCGCCCGGGAGTAGCCGCCCAGCCGGCCGAAGCCGGCGAAGGTGGCGACGCTGAAGTACACCGCCCCCTCGGCCCGGTAGGCGTGGCCGGCGTCGAGGAGGCGCTCCACGATCCGCAGGATGTCGGGGATGGCCGACGTGGCGCGCGGCTCGCTGTGGACGGGCAGCAGGCCGAGGGCGTCCATGGTGGCGTCGAAGCGGGCCATCTCCTCGGCCGCCAGGTCCAGGTAGTGCACGCCAAGCTCCCGGGCCCGGCGCAGGATGTCGTCGTCGACGTCGGTGACGTTGCGCACGCAGCGGGTCTCGTGGCCCAGGTCGCGCAGGCGGCGCTGGAGGACGTCGTAGGCCAGGTAGGTGGCGGCGTGGCCGACGTGGGCGGCGTCGTAGGGGGTGATGCCGCAGGTGTACATGGTGACGACCGGGCCGGGCCGGAACGGGACCATGCCCCGGCGGGCGGTGTCGTACAGCCTCACCGGTCCAGGTCGATCCCCGTCAGGCGCAGCGCCGCCCGGGCCTTGTAGCGGACGTTGAGCTGGAGGAGCACGGCGGTGACGGCCTCGATGGGCCCCGCGTTGGACAGCGACCCGGCGTTGAGGGGCCGCAGGTCGGGGACGAGCTCGACCAGCCTGGCCGTCGCCTCGTAGGCCGCCTCGTGGTCCGAGCAGATGAGCACGTCGCTCTCGATGGGGACGTCGAGCGAGGCCAGCGCCCTGGCCGGCAGGTGGTGGAAGGCGGCGGCGACCAGCGAGGCGGGGACCGCGCTCTGCACGTGGGCGGCCACCGAGCCACGGGGCGGGACGAGAGGCTCGAACTCACCGTGGCCCATGCGGGTGAGGGCGTTGGCCATGGAGATCACGACCTTGCCGTCGAGCTGCGGCGCGACCGAGTGGGCGGTGGCGGCGGCCGCTTCCCACGGCGTGGCGACGACCACGACCTCGGCCTCGGCGGCGACGCCGTTGTCGGCCGGCGACAGCGACAGCCCCCGCCCCGGCCAGCGCTGGAGGAGCGCCGTGCACGTCTCCTGGGCGCGCTCCTTCGAGCGCGACCCGACCACGACGTCGATCCCCACCGACGCCAGCCGCACGGCCAGGCCGCTCCCCGCCGGCCCGGTGGCCCCCAGTATCCCGACTTCCATCAGGCCGACGTTACTGGCCGCGCTCGCGGCCCTATTCGCCGTAGGTCCAGTCGGGGTTCTTGCGGGCGTGGCGGCGGTCGTAGACGACCGTTCCGTCCACCACGTCGTCGACCTTGGGGACGACGTGCTCGCGGGGCGGCAGGCGGCAGTACCCGGCCAGGTGGTCGGCGAAGTCCTCGGGGAAGGTCTCCAGGATGCTGGAGACCAGCAGCTGCTCCTCGGTGCCCAGGTAGCAGCGGTTGGCGTCGGTGACGGTGCGGAGGCGGGCGCCGATCACCTCGACGTCGGCGTCGCCGCCCCGGCCGGCCCGCAGGCGCTCCAGCGCCTCGGTGATGTCCCCCGAGCCCCGCTTGCACGGGGGGCACTGGCCGCACGACTCCACCCACAGGAACCGCGAGAGCACAGCGGCCACGTCCACCATGCAGGCGGTGTCGTCGTAGACGGCGAAGCCGGCGGCCCCCAGCCCGCTGCCGGCGGCCTGCATGTCCTCGTAGGTCAGCGGGGTGCCCAGGTTGCGGGCGGGGATCACCCGGTGGCCCACGCCCGAGAAGGCGGCCTTCAACGACCGGCCGGGCAGCGGCCCTCCCGCCAGCTCCAGGAGCTCGGCCATGGGGGTGCCCATCTCGACCTCGTAGACACCGGGCCGGCCGACGTCGCCCACCGCCGTGCACACGATCGTCCCCGGCGAGCGGTCGGTGCCCATGCGCCGGAACCACTCCGGCCCCCGGGCCAGGATGTGGGGCACGTTGGCCAGGGTCTCCACGTTGTTCACCAGCGTGGGGTTGGGCTCGGGGCCGGCGGCCGGCGGGCTGGCCGGCGGGTGCGCCTCCCACCCGAGCTGGGGGCCGGTGGCGAACAGCCCGTGCTGGAAGGGCGGGAGCAGGCGCGGGAGCGGGTCGTGGCCCTCGATGACCTCCAGCAGCGCCTTCTCCTCGCCGAACAGGTACTCGTCGGGCCCGGCCACCACGGTGACGGCGAGGTCGCCGAGCAGGCCGGCGCCCTCCATGGCGGCCACCGCCCCGACCAGGGCGGCGTGCTCGCGCTCGAAGCGGGCCTTGACCGCCAGGTAGGCCTCGCCGGCGCCCACCGCCAGGGCGGCGATGGCCAGGCCCTCGACGACCTGCCACGGGTTGGCCCGGATCAGGGCACGGTCCTTGAAGGTGGCCGGCTCGCCCTCCGCCGCGTTGCACACCGCGTACCGGCGGGAGCCGGCCGCCTCCCGCACCGACGCCCACTTGGTGCCGGTCGGGAACCCGGCGCCGCCCCGCCCCCGCAGCCGGGACAGCGACACCTCCTTGATCGTCTGCTCCGGCCCCAGCCGCCGGGCCCGGGCCAGGCCCTCGCCCCCGCCGGCGGCCAGCCAGTCGTCGAGCGACGCCACCGGGGCGTCGCCGGTCAGGAAGGGGAGGAAGGCCATGGCCGGTCGGGGTACGGGCGGTGGGGCTCGCTCAGCAGAACCGCCGCAACGTCGGGTACGGGTTGACGGCCCGGCCGCCGCCGGGGTGGACCTCGAAGTGGAGGTGGGGCGCCGACGCCGACGCGTTGCCCGTGCTGCCCACGTAGCCCACCACCGTCCCGGCCGCCACCCGCCCGCTGGCGCCGCTCAGCCGGTCCAGGTGGGTGCCGAAGTAGGTGTTGCCGTCGTCGCCCCGCAGGTAGTACGAGATGCCGCCCAGGCTGGAGTTGTGGCCCTTGACGGTGCCCGCCACGCTGGCCACCACGGGCGTGCCCCGAGGGGCCATGATGTCGTTGCCCTGGTGGCGCCGGCCGCCCGAGCGGGGGTCGCCGAAGTCGTCGGTGAAGGCCCGGGGCCCCTGCACGGGGCAGATCCACGAGCCCGAGCCGAGGATCGGCACGGGGCCCAGGTCGACGGGCAGCAACGCGCCCCGCGACGCCCGGCCGGCGACCGAGGCGGTCCGCCTCGCCGCCGCCTTGCGGGCGGCCGCCACCTTCTGGGCGGCGACCTGGGCCTCGTAGGCCTTCTGGGCGGCCGCCAGGCGGGCCAGCTCGGCGCTCACCGTGGCCTCCTCCTTGCGGAGCGTCGACACCACGGCGCGCTGGCGCTCGAGCTGCTCGCCGAGGGCCGCCTGGCCCGCCTCCAGGTCCGAGCGGGCGACGCGATAGCCGTCCACCGAGTCGGTGCGGCCGAGGCTCACGAAGCGCAGAAGGGCCCGCCGGCGGGCCACCTCGCCGGGATCGTCGCCGCCCAGCCAGGTGCCGGAGCGACCGCCGAGCACGTACTGGGCGACGGCCAGCTGGCGGACCTGGCCCTCCAGGGCGCCCACGACCTGCTCGGTCCTGGCCGTGCGCGCCTCCAGGTCGGCGATCTCCCGCTCGGCCCGGGTGAGCCCGGCCCGGGCCTTGGCCAGCCGGCCGGCGGCGGCGTTGGCCCGCTTCTGGGCCTCGGCCAGCTGGGCCTTGGTGGGCGGCCTGGTGGCGGCCGACGCCCCCGGCGGCAGCCCGATCCCGAGCGCGACCACCACCACTGCAAACGCCATAGGTCGCCCCACCGGGCGGAAAGGCTAGCCACCCCGCTCCCCGGCCGCACGTCCGCGCCCGGGCCGGAGCACCGCCAGCTCGCCTCGGGACCTCCGGTTCCGAGGCGATTCACACGTGGAGCGACTTGGGCTCCAGGAACTCCTCGACGCCGTAGCGGCCCAGCTCGCGGCCGGTCCCCGACTGGCGCACCCCGCCCCACGGCGCCAGCGGGTTGAACAGGCCGCCGTTGACCTCCACCATCCCGCTGCGCAGGCGCCGGGCCAGCGCCAGGGCCCGGTCCTGGTCGGCCGACCACACGCCGGCGTTGAGCCCGTAGACGGTGCCGTTGGCGATCTCCACCGCCTCGTCCTCGCCGTCGTAGGGGATGACGGCGAGCACCGGCCCGAAGACCTCCTCCTGGGCCACCCGCATGCCGGGCGAGACGTCGGAGAGGACCGTCGCCCGCACGAACCACCCCCGCTCGAGCCCCTCGGGCGGCTCCGGGCCGCCGGCCACGACGCGTGCGCCCTCGGCCAGCGCGCCCCGGATGTGGTCCCAAACGCGCTCGCGCTGGCCGGCCGAGATCACCGGGCCCAGGCGGGTCCCGGGGGCGAACGGGTCGCCGGGGACGTACTCGGCCGCCTTGGCGGCCGCCAGCTCCTCGGCCTCGGCCAGCCGGGAGCGGGGCACCAGCATCCGGGTGAGGGCCGAGCACGTCTGGCCCGAGTTCAAGAAGGCGTGGCCCACGCCGGCGGGCACGGCCTTGGACAGGTCGGCGTCGTCGAGGATCACGTTGGGCGACTTGCCGCCAAGCTCGAGGGCCACCCGCTTCACCGTCGAGGCCGCCGTCGCCGCCACCCGCCGGCCCACGGCGGTCGAGCCGGTGAACGACACCATGTCGACGGCGGGCGACGCCGCCAGGGCGTGCCCCACCACCGGTCCCTCGCCCGTCACCACGTTCAGGACCCCGGGCGGCAGGCCGGCCTCCTCGGCCACGCCGGCGAGCACGAAGGCGGTCGACGGCGCCCGCTCGCTCGGCTTCACCACCACGGTGCAACCGGCGGCGAGGGCAGGGGCCACCTTGGCGGCGACCTGGTGCAGCGGGTAGTTCCACGGGGTGATGGCGGCGACCGTGCCGACCGGCTCCCGCACGACGATGGAGTTGCCGATGCGCTCCTCGAGGACCAGCCCGGCCACCACCTGCCCCATGGAGGCGAAGGTCATCACCGGGAGCCCGGCCTGGATCATGGTCGCCAGGTCGACCGGCATGCCGACCTCCTCGGCGATCAGGGCCCCGATCTCGGGCATGCGGGCCTGGAGGCCCTCCGCCACCCGGCCCAGCAGCGCCGCCCGCTGGGCCGGGTCGGTGGCCGCCCACGCCGGCTGGGCCGCCCGGGCGGCGGCCGCCGCCCGCTCGGCGTCGCCGGCCGAGCCGGCCGGCACCGTGGCGCAGGCCTCCTCGGTGGCCGGGTTCACCACCTCCAGCCGGCCGTCGCCCTCGGGGGCCACCCATCGGCCGCCGACGAAGTGCCGCTCCCAGCGGCGGGCGACGGCCACGTCGGTCATCCCGTCGAGGGGGCCAGGCGGTCCTGGAGGCGGCCGCCCGCCTTGCGGACCTCCTCCCGGAGGATGGCCTCGACGCCCGGCAGCGGGAGGCTGCCGCCGTAGTGGAGCCGGACGGTGAGCGCCGATCCCCCCTCCGCCGCCCCCACCTCGGCGGTGAGGATCCAGGCGTGGTGGTCCTCGCCGTCGTGCTCGAGGCGCTCGAAGCGGACCAGCTCGGGCGGCCGGTGGCCGGTGCGCACCATGCGGACCCGCTTGGTCAGCGGGAGGGGGCCGATCCGCGCCCCCAGCTCGACCATCCAGGCCGGGCCGGGGTCGGCGGCCGACGCCGGCGCGGGCTCGGCGCCGTGCACGATCCCCAACCACCCGGGGTACGTGCCCAGGTCGGCCACCGCGGCGAACACGGCGTCGGGTTCGGCGTCCAGCGCAGCCCTGCCCTCGAGGTCCATGGCGGCGATGTTACGGCCCGGGCCACAGGTGATGGCGCCCGCCGAACGGAGTGAGCGAAGCGAACGAACGAGGTCGAAGATCTAGGCCGGCGCCGGCGGCCACCCGGGCTCGAAGAGGCGGGCTCCGTCGAGCCCCGCCAACAGCCAGCCGCCGGGGGTGCGCCGAACCGCCAGGTGGCGGAACTGCAGCGGCGGCCCCGGGCGCAGGCTCATGAGCTTGCCCCGGGGCTCCACGAAGGCGACCACCACGAGGCCGGGGCGGGGCTCGCTGCGGGACCTCACGCCCCACGTCTCGGCGCTGAAGCCGGGCCAGAACTCGCGCCAGCGCGCCAGCCGCTCCTTGGCGAAGCGGCCCCAGAGGGGGTGGCGGGGCGGGCACGCCGCCAGCCGGTCGGCCAGGGACTCCCACTGCTCGGGGGGACCGACCACCTCGGGCCGCGACTGGAGGATCCAGTGCTGGGCCAGCACCTTCCTCAGCGATGGGTCGGTCATGGGCCACGCCCTGTCCAGGTCACGCTCGTCCATCACCGCCCGGACCCAGGCAACGGCGGCCTCGACGGCGCCGTCGTCCTCCTCGCCCGGGGGTCGCGCCTCGCCGCTCACCGGAGGCTCAGATCTCGAAGCCGCCGTGCTCGTGGGGGTTCAGGTCGTCGCCGGCGGTCAGCACCCCGTTGTCGCGGATCCGCGCCTGCACGTACGCCCGCCGCTGCAGCCGACCGCCGTCCGACACCATGCCGCCTCCTCCCCGGGCCACGCCGGCCCGGCGGCGCGCAGGCTACCGGCGGCGCACCCGGCCGGCCGCCCGGGCGCGAGGGACGGGGGCCGGTTCCGCCGTTCTCCCACCGGCCCCCGTCGCACCCTGTAAGCGCCGGCCGGCCCGCCGGGGATACGCTCGCGGTCCAGCGAGGCGAGGGCTGCGCTCGCGGCCGAAGGGAGGCACCACAATGGCGAACAGGATCCGCCACGCCATCGAGCTGCTGGCGAGCAGGGGATGGACGCAGGGGCGGTTCACCGGCGACGGGGGCGCTCACTGCCTCCAGGGGGCGCTCTACGCCGCCCACGGCTGCACGCCCCGCCGCCCGGGGGAGGCCGTGGCCGGCGACCTCACCGCCGACATCCGCCTCGTCAACGAGACCATCGCCGCCGAGTACCCCGACCGCTTCGGCGCCGTGGGCATCTCCCGGTTCAACGACCACCCCGACACCACCGTCGACGACGTGGTGCGGGTCCTCGAGAAGTCGGCGCTGCGCCGGGACGAGCTGATCGCCGGCTCCTGAGCCACTGCCCCCACCCACGTGACGGCGCCCGAGGAACGGAGCAGGGCACTGGTCGACGACATGCTCGGCGAGCCGGGGGCCTTCGGGATCGTGACCGTCCGCCACGAGGGGGGCGGGGTGGCCGTGAGCCCGGCCGGGGACCTCGACGTGTCGACGTCCCACAAGCTGCTGGCCTGCGTCGACGACCTGCTGGCCGAGGGCCGCTCCCCCATCACCATCGACCTCCAAGCGGTCACCTTCATCGACTCGTCGGGGCTGGGGGCGCTGGTGAAGGCCCACAGGAGGGCGGCGCCGCAGGCCGAGCTCGTGGTGGCCCGCGCCCGGCCGCACATCTACCGGGCCATGGAGATCTCCGGGATCCTCAAGGTCATCCGCATGTCCGACGCCGGCTGAGGGCTCGCCCGGCTGAGGGCACCGGCCGGCGACCGTCAGCCCGGCGCGGCGCGGCGCCAGCCGACCATCATCAAGGTGGCGTCGTCGCGCAGCCGGGCCGCCTCGTGGGCCAGGACGCTGTGGGTCAGCCGGCGCATGGTCTCGGCCGGCACCTCCTGGGCAGCGGCGGCCCGCCCGAGAAGGTCGCCCAGGCGGGCCAGGCCGAACTCCTCGCCGGCGGGCGAGCGGGCCTCGACCACGCCGTCGGTGTAGAAGACCACCCGGTCGCCGGGCTCCAGCTGCGTCTCGGCCACCACCGGCGGGCGGCCGAGGCCCATGGGGGTGCACACCTCGCCGGCCAGCTCCCCCACCACCGCCGTGCCCCGCAGCAGCAGCGGGCGCGGGTGCCCGCCGCCCGCCACCGCCAACCGCCCGCTCGCCAGGTCCAGCGACGCCAGCAGGCCGGTGACGAAGTGCTCGTCGCCGAAGGAGCGGGCCACGGCCTCGTCGATGGCCATGAAGGTCTCGACCAGGCCCATCCCGTGGCGGCGGCCGTGGCGGTGGCCGGCCACGGCCAGGGTGGCCATGCGGCTCGCCTCCAGCCCGTGGCCCATGGCGTCGAAGATCGCCAGGTGGGCCACGGAGCCGTTCACCGCGTAGTCGAAGCTGTCGCCCGCCACCTCGTAGGCCGGCTCCACCATGCCGGCGATCTCCACGAACGGGCTGGTGAAGCTGAGCGGCGGCAGCATGGCCCAGCGCAGCTCGGTGGCCAGCTTCATCTCCCGCCGGCGGCGGGTGAGCCAGACGGCGTCGCCGTACGCCGCCTTGGTGACGATCAGCTCGGCCGCCAGGGAGGCCAGCCAGCCGAGGCGCCGCTCGGTCAGGGGGTCGGCGGCGTCGAGGCTGGCCGCCATGACCCCGAGGCGCTCCGAGCCGTCGAGCAGGGGGATCCACAGCCGCCGCCCGCCGTCGCCCCCGTCGCTCTCGACGACGGTCTGGGCCCGGAAGGCCCGCCCCGCCATCGTGGTGTCGATGTCGAGGGTTCCCTCCCCGGCGGCTGCCGGGCCCGCGCCCATCGGCACGAGCAGGCGCTGCTCCAGGTCCACGAGGTACACGGCGGCGTCGCCCGCTCCCAGCCGGCGGGCGTGCTCGACGACCGCCCCGGCCACGTCGTCGGGGTGCAGGTCGGGTGACGCTGACAGAAGGCTCCCCAGCACCTCCTCCCCGAGCGACGCCGGTCCGGGCGGCGCGTCGGCCACGGCTCCGGGGCGGGGCTCGGCCATGGCTCAGTCTCGCAGAGGTGACCGGGGGGCAATGACGCGACCGGCCGGCTCGGCGGTCAGGAGGGCGGCGGCGGGGGCCGCCGCGGGAGCCGGCGCCGGAGCGCACGCAGGCGCCGGCGGCGGGCCGCCAGCGCGGCCACCTCCTCGTCGAGCGCCACCCACACCTCGAAGTGCTTGGCCTCCACCGCCCGGGCCTCGGCCCGGGCCGCGTCCAGGCCGGTGCGGGCGGCGCGCTCGTCGGCCCGGGCCTGCTCGGCGGCGGCGACGGCGGCCTCCATGCCGGCCAGGGCCCGGCGCCGGTCCTCCTCCAACCCGGCGATCTGGTCCTCGATCATGGATGCGGCCAGCCGGAGCTCGCCCCGCACCCGCTCGGCCTCCCTGCGCTCGGCCTCGACCGCGGCCGCCAAGCGGCGGCGCTCGTCTTCCAGGAAGGCCACCTCGGCCTCCAGCGCCGCTCGGGCCGAGACCTGCGCGGGATCCGGCGCGAGGTTCGCCGTGGCCGGCGGGGTCCGGGGCGGGTCGTCCCGCTCGACGCCGCCGAGCTCCTCCCACGGGTCGCGCCGGGTGGCGGCCGCCGCCGCCTCCGCCGGAACGGGGGTCGGGGACACGGTGCGCCCCCTGGCGGTGAGCCACCGGGCCACCCGCTCCTGCTCCCCTTCGCCCCACGAGTCCGCCCACCCGGCGGCCCAGCCGCGGTCGCCCTCCACCGCTCCGCGGCGCCCCTCCTCGGTGCCGCCGGCCGCCGTCCCGCCGTTCGAGCTCCGCCGTCTCACCGGGGTGCCGCCTCCTTCGCCCGCGAAGCCCCCCTCCGCGCTCATCCAGGTTCGCCGCCCGGTGGCCGGAGTCCTGCCCGGCTGCGGCTGCCGGGCACCGACCGGACGCCCGCCCTGTCCCCTGCGATGGCGCCGCTTCCGGCAATACTGTCGCTCCGGAGACCCCACCGGGAGGAGGGCACCATGAGGAGAGCTCGCCTGGCGACCCCACGTCCGTCGGCGCCCCGGCGGTCCTCGGGACGCCGGCGGCGGGCGCCGGCGGCACCGGTGCTCCAGTCGGGGGACGACCGCCCGGCGGGCGGCCGTCGCCGACCGGCGACCATTCGCGCCCGGGCGCTCCCCGTCGTCGCCGGGTTGGCCGCCGCCGCGGCGGCGGGCCTCGGCGCGGGGCCGGCCGGAGCGGGCGTCAACCCGGGCGAGGACGTGTTCCACTTCGGCGACGCCCCCTTCGCCGGCTCGACCGGGAAGCTGGCCCTCAACCAGCCCCTCGTCGGCATGGCGGCCACCGCCTCGGGCGAGGGCTACTGGCTCCTCGCCCGGGACGGCGGCGTCTTCGGCTTCGGCGACGCCGCCTTCCACGGCTCCACGGGGGCCCTCCGCCTCACCGAGCCGGTGGTCGGCCTGGCCGCCGACCCGAGATCGCGCGGCTACTGGTTCGTGGCCTCCGACGGCGGGGTGTTCGCCTTCGACGTGCCCTTCCTGGGCTCCATGGGCGACAGGGCCCTCAACCAGCCGGTGGTGGGCATGGCGCCGACCACGACGGGCGAGGGCTACTGGCTGGTGGCCCGCGACGGCGGCGTCTTCTCGTTCGGCGACGCCGCCTTCCACGGCTCCACGGGGGCCCTCCGCCTCACCGAGCCGGTGG
>JBKHXC010000197.1:0-1753 GCA_046566225.1 Acidimicrobiia bacterium | reverse complement strand
GGCCGGGACCCCGATCGACCTCCCCCTGGCCATCAACCTGGGGCCCCTGCCCCTGGCGCCCGGCTCCCGCTACACCGGGCGCTTCAGCGTCGACGGGACCCAGGACGAGTCGTGGACCCTCGGCTTCACCACCCGCCCGCCCCGGAGCGCGTGACCGGCCCGCCGGCGCAGCCGGCGGGCAGAACGTCCCGTGACAGGCGCAGGGCGGCATCCAGGTGGCCGGCCAGGGCGGCCGCCGGCGTCCGGGCGTTCAGCCCGCTGGTCGAGGGCATCACGTAGGCCGGGCGGCCGCCGAAGGGCGCAGGCTGCACGCCGGGCCGGGCCCGCCGGTCGACCGCCGCCCGCCACCCGGCCAGGCCGACGAAGCACACGGCACCCGGCCGCAGCCACCGGACCAGCCGCTCGACCCGGGCCGACCCGGCCCGGTACTCGTCGGCGGACAGGGCGTGGGCGGCCGGCGTGGCCCGCTTGACCAGGTCGGTCATCCCGATGCCGTGGGCACGCAGGGCGTGCAGCGGGTCGCGCTGGCGGGTCACCAGGCCGGCCGCCACCGCCGCCGGCCAGAACCGGTTCCCGGGGCGGGCGTAGCCGACGCCCCGGTCGGCGGCGTACTCGCTCGGGTTGAGCCCGCACACCAGCAGCGCCATGCCGGGGCCGACCGTGTCGGCCAGCGTGCGGGCCCGGGTGGCGCGTGCTCGCACCACGTCGCCCTCCACCTCCACGTGCGAGACGTCGAAGCCGGCGCCGGCCAGGACGTCGACCAGCGCCTCGGGCAGCGACGCCGAGAAGAACCGGCCGCCCACGTCGTCGGAGGGGAGGGCCGTCCCCTCGTAGTCGCCGGCGAGGACCTGCACGTCCAGGGGTCCACCCACGGCCATGGCCCGGTGGAGGTCGGCCAGGGCCAGCGGGAGGCGGGCCCGGGGGACATGGAGGTAGCTCATGTTGGCCCACGTCCCGCCCACCGCTCCCCCCCGCAGCGGGAGCGCCTCCAGGTCGGCCTGCACCGGCCACGCCGCGGGGGCGGCGTCACGGAGGAGGTCGAGCATGGTGCGGGCGGCGTCGAGGGCCACCACCGGCGTGCCCAGGGCAGCGGCGTAGCGGCCCGCACCGGCACCGGCGTCGAGGCGGACCGCACCGGCTGGAAGGCGGGCGGCGAAGGCGACGGCGTCGTCGTGGCGCACCGGACGGCGCCGGGCCGCCCACTCGGCGCCCCGGGCCTCGTAGATGTCGACCGTCGCCCGCTCCACGGGACCGAAGCTAGTGTCGTGGCCACAAGCCCTTACCGCGTTCGCAGCGCTCGGCCGGATGGAGTGAGCGAAGCGGACGAACGAGGTCGAAGAACCAGGGGCCGGTAGCCTTCTTCCGTGCGCGCACGGGCTCTGGTGCTGGCGTTGGCCGTCGTCCTGGCCGCCGCCTGCTCGGGCGGGGACGACGCCGGCGGCGGAGCCGACCCGGAGTCGCCCCTGGGGGTGCTGGCGGCCGCCCCCGCCCGCACCATCGAGGCCGGCTCGGCCAGGATCGCCGTTGTGGCCAACCTGGAGGGCCGGCGGCGCGGCACCTTCGACGGCCAGGGTGAGCTGGACCTGGGCGCCGAGCGCGGCCGCCTCGAGGTCGACCTGGCGCCGCTCGGGCTGGCCGGCGAGGGCCGCACCGAGCTCCTCTTCGACGGCGACGTGGTCTACATCGACCTGGGCCGGCGGCTCCCCGGCCTGGGCGACCGACCGTGGGTCCGCATCGACCTGGCGGCCCTGGA
>JBKHXC010000196.1:0-11049 GCA_046566225.1 Acidimicrobiia bacterium | reverse complement strand
GCCACGTCGAGGCGGCCCGGGAGGCCGTCCACGCCCTCGAGGTCGGTGGCCTCGGGGTGCTCTGGAGGCTCGCCCGCCGGCCACCGGCTGCCCGTCGACCCGTGCTGCGGCTGGCGTGAGACGCCTGGTCGCCGGCGCCCTCCTCGCCGGCGGCGCGCTCGTCGCCGCGGCGTCGCCCGCCGCCGCCCACGCCGAGCTGCGGGAGACGGAGCCCGCCGGCGGGTCGGTGCTCCCCAGGCCTCCGGCGGGGGTGGTGCTCCACTTCAGCGAGCCGGTCGAGGTCTCCTTCGGGTCGATCCGGGTGTTCGACCAGGACGGCGAGCGGCTCGACGCCGGACGGCCCCGTCACCCCGGCCGGCGCTCGGACGCCGTGGAGCTCGAGCTTCCCGTCCTCGACGACGGCGCCTACGTCGTCACCTGGCGGGTCCTGTCCGCCGACTCGCACCCCGTGCGCGGTGCCTTCACCTTCCGGGTGGGGCCCGCCGCCGCCGGCGCCGAGGACACCCGGGCCCTCGCCCAGCGGCTGCTCAACGCCCAGGGCGGGAGCACCAGCGTGGCCGCGGTCTACGGCGTCGTGCGCTTCGCCGTCTTCGCGGCCCTCGTCGTGCTGGTGGGCGGCACCGCGTTCGTCCTGGCGCTGTGGCCGGCCGGGCTCGGCGACCGGCGGGTGCGCCGCCTGCTGGGTGGGGCCTGGCTGGTGTCGGTCGCCGGCACGGCGGCGGGGATCGGCCTGCAGGGAGCCTACGGCGGCGGGCTGGCGCTGGCCGACGCCTTCCGGCCGTCGGTCTTCGAGGCGGTGCTCGACACCCGCTTCGGGCGGGTGTGGGCGGCGCGCCTGGCCGTGCTCGCGGTGGCGGCCGCCCTCCTGGCGCTGCTGGCCCGCCGCCCCCGTGCCCGCCCGGGTCGGGCCGTGGTGGCCGTTGCCGCGCTGGCCGGCGTCGGGCTGCTGGCCACGCCGGCGATGGCGGGCCACGCCGCCACCGGCAGCCTCGTCCCGCTGGCGGTGGCGGCCGACGTGGTCCACCTGGGCGCCGTCGCCTTCTGGCTGGGCGGCCTCGCCGTCCTCGTGGTCGCCGTGCTCCGCCCGGGAGACCCCGACACCATGGAACGGGTCGTGCCCCGCTTCTCCCGGGCCGCCTTCGTCGCCGTGGTCGTCATCCTCGCCACCGGCACGCTGCAGGGCTGGCGCCAGGCCGGAAGCGCCGACGCCCTGACCTCGACCACCTACGGCCGCCTGCTCCTCACCAAGGTCGCCCTGTTCGCCGCCATGGTGGGCCTGGGCGCCATGAGCCGGAGCTGGGTGCGCCGCCGCTACCTCAGCCCCCAGCTCGCCGCCTCGCCGGGGCCGGGCGCCGTCGCCGCCGCCCAGGGCGCCGGCGGCCTCCGGCGGCTGCGCCGTTCGGTCGCGGCCGAGGCGGCCGTGGCCGTCGTGGTGCTCGCCGTCACCTCCCTGCTGGTGAACGCGGTGCCGGCCAGGGTGGCGCTGGCCAAGCCCTACTCCGCCGAGTTGGCGGCCGAGGACCTGCTCTTCGAGGTCACCGTCGATCCCGCCAAGGCCGGTCCTCTCGACCTCCACGTCTATGCCCTCACCCCGGCCGGCACGGTGCGGGACGTGGAGGAGATCACCGCCAGCCTCAGCCTTCCCGCCAAGGACGTCGGCCCCATCACCGCCCCCCTGCACCGGGCCGGTCCCGGCCACTTCGCCGCCTACGGCTTCGAGGTGCCGATCCCGGGTGCATGGCGGCTGGAGGTCGCCGCCCGCCTCAGCGACGTGGACCAGGTCAAGGCGTCGACCGAGGTCCCGGTCCGGTGAGTCCCCGAACGGCTGTACCCGTCCCGCCACCCCGCTCGTCCAAAGGAGATCTCGTGCCCATCGCCCGTCGACTCGTCCCCGTGGCCGTCGCCCTGCTCACCGCGGTGGCGGCGGCCGTGCCCGCCGCCGCCCACGTCACGGTGAACCCTCGCGAGGTGCCCAAGGGGAGCTTCGCCAAGCTCGCCTTCCGGATGCCCAACGAGCGGCCCGACTCGGGCAGCGTGAAGCTCGAGGTCACCTTCCCGCCCGAGCACCCCTTCCGCTCGGTGAGCGTGCGTCCCCAGCCGGGCTGGGCCTTCACGGTGGAGAAGACCGCGCTCGCCACGCCCATCGAGCGTGAAGGGCGCGAGCCGGTCACCGAGGTGGTGTCGAAGATCACGTGGACCGGCGGGCCCGTCAACCCTGATGAGTTCGAGGAGTTCGAGGTGTCGGCCGGACCGATGCCCGAGGACGCCGACGAGCTCGTCTTCAAGGCCGTCCAGACCTATGCCTCGGGCGAGGTGGTCCGCTGGATCGAGGAGGCGACGCCGGGCGGCGAGGAGCCCGAGCACCCGGCGCCGGTGCTCCGCCTGACCGGGGATGGGGGCAGCCACGGCGGCGCCGGTGCGTCGGGAGGCGAGGAGGAACGAGGCGAGGTGGCGGCCGCCGGAGCCGGCGTCGCCTCGGACGACGACGTGGACGGCGCCCGGCGCCTGGCGGTCGTGGCGCTGGTCCTCGGGGCTCTCGGGCTCCTGGCCGGCATCGGCGGGCTGGCCCGGCAGCGATCCGGCGGCGCCCCGGCCCCGGGCGACGCCGGACCGGGCGCCACCTCGTGACCTGACCGGACCTCCTGCGCCGACCCGGGCGCCCGTCGGTGGCCGGCTGCGCGAGATGCCCCTCGCCGCTCCCTGGGGTTGCGCCCGGCGCCCCTGCGCGTGGCGCGCCGCCCTCGGGCGACGGCCGGTACGATCCTCGCGTGCCAGCGGTGGCGGGCGCGCCCGCTCCACGCCCGGGCCCACGAGCACGTGGGCGAGCTGGCCCGCCAGTCGTTCTGACCCCTGAGGAGAGACCGTCGGGCCCTCAGGCCAGCGCCGCCCTGACGGCGCACACCACCCGGTCCTGCGACCGGGCGTCGAGGTAGGGGTGCATCGGCAGGCTGAGCACCTGGCGGGACAGGCGCTCGGCCACGCCGACCCCCCCCGGGGCCCGGGGGAAGGCCCGGTACGCGGGATGGTGCGACAGGGGCCGGGGGTAGTGCACGGCGGTGGCGATGCCCGCCTCCTCCAGCCGGGCCGCCAGCTCGTCCCGCCCGGCCGCCCGCACCGTGTAGCACGCCCACGCCGGCGACACGCCGGCAGCCACCTCGGGCGGCGCCACCACCCCGGCCAGCCCGGCGTCGTACCGGCCGGCGATGGCGCGGCGGGCGGCCAGCTCCTCGTCGAAGACGGCCAGCTTCTCGAGGAGGACGGCCGCCTGGATGGTGTCGAGGCGGCCGTTGACCCCGACGGCGACGTGGTCGTCGCCCACCTTCCCGTGCACCCGCAGGCTGGCGATCCGCCCGGCCACCTCGTCGTCGTCGGTCAGCACGGCGCCGCCGTCGCCGTAGCAGCCGAGCGGCTTGGCCGGGAAGAAGCTGGTGGTCGTGACCGGCGCCAGGGTCCCGACCCGGCGCCCGCCGACGCCGGCGCCGAAGCTCTGAGCGGCGTCGGCCATGACCCACAGGTCCCGGCCGGCGACCACCTCGGCCAGGGCGGGGTAGTCGGCCGGGTGCCCGAACAGGTCCACGGCGATGACGCCCCTCGCCCGCAGGCCGTGGCGCTCGGCCTCGCCCAGGGCGCCGGCCACGCTGTGCGGGTCGACGGTGAAGGTGTCGGGGCGCACGTCGGCGAACACCGGCGCCGCCCCCACCACCGCCACCGCCTCGGCGGTGGACGCGAAGGTGAAGGCGGGGACCACCACCGCGTCGCCCGCCCCGACCCCGAAGGCCCGCAGGGCCAGCACCAGGGCGTCGGTCCCGCTGGCGCAGGTGACGGCGCGGCGGGCCCCGCAGAACCGGGCCAGCTCGTCCTCCAGCCGGGCCACCTCGGGGCCCAGGACGAAGCGGCCGTGGGCCAGCACGCCGGCGATGGCCCGCTCGACCCGCCGCCCGAGGCGCCGGCGCTGGGCGCCCAGGTCGACCAGCGGGACGGGGCCGGGCGGCGCCGGCTCGTCGCCGCCGGCGGTGACTTCCTCCAGCCGGTCGGGGCCGGTGAGGGCGTAGCGCCGGCCGCTGCGCGGGCACACCAGGTCGTCGCCCAGCCGCTCGCCGTCGTGGCTCACCCATCCGATGCGGCGGGCCGGGACGCCGGCCACCAGCGCGTGGGCGGGCACGTCGGCGGTCACCACCGCGCCGGCGGCCACGAAGCTCCACGGGCCGATGGTGTTCCCGCACACGATGGTGGCGTTGGCGCCGATGGTGGCGCCCCGCCGGACGAGGGTGGGCTGGAACTCGTCGCGCCGGTCGACGCCGGCCCGCGGGTTGGCCACGTTGGTGAAGACGCACGCCGGGCCGCAGAACACGCCGTCCTCCAGGGTGACCCCCTCGAACAGGCTGACGCCGTTCTGGATCTTGCAGCGGTCGCCGACCACCACCCGGGGCCCGATCATGACGTTCTGGCCGACGGTGCAGTCCCGACCGATGCGGCTCCCGGCGAGCACGTGGCTGAAGTGCCAGATGCGGGTGCCGGGACCGATCTCGCAGGGCTGGTCGACGTAGGCGGAGCCATGGACGAAGGCGCCGGGCGACGCCGTCCAATCCGCCTGGGGCGACGTGGGGCCGCCGTCCTCCAGCGACCGGGCGGCAGCCGCCAGCACCCGCAGCACCCGCAGGCCCTCGGCGCCGTCGGTGGTCGGCGCCGCCCCGGTGGCGGCGCAGTCCAGGAAGTGGCGGCACTCCACCTCGAGCGGCTCGCGGGGCTCCACCGCCACGCTCCGGCCGGCGGCCGGCACCGCCTCGCCCACGTCGCCCCGCCAGGCGATCCCGTGCCGGAACACCCGCAGCTTCGACGCCCAGGGCTCCCCGTCGTCGAACACGGCCATGGCCTCGTCGCCCACCACGACCAGCTTCTGCTCCTTGAACGGGTGCAGCCAGGAGACGAACACGTGGGCCCGCTGGCCGCCGGCGAAGGACAGGTGCGTGGTGGTCACGTCGGCCACGGCGTCGTGGAGCCACGCCCCCCCGGTGGCCCACACCTGCTGCGGCTCGGCGTCCACCAGGGCCAGGATCATGGAGACGTCGTGGGGAGCGAAGCTCCACAGGGTGTCCTCGTGCCGGCGGGCCCGGCCCAGGTTGAGGCGGTTCGAGTACAGGTAGCGCACGGCGCCCAGCCCGCCGGCGCCCACCAGGCGCTCCAGGGCGACGAACGCCGGGTGGTACCGCAGCAGGTGGCCCACCATGAGGACCCGCCCGGCGGCCTCGGCCGACGCGCACAGCCGGGCGGCGTCGTCGACGGTGAGGGCCAGCGGCTTCTCCACGAGCACGTGCTTGCCGGCGTCCAGCGCCCGGCCGGCCACCGCGGCATGGCCGGCGGCGGGCACGGCCACCACCACGGCGTCGACCGACGAGTCGCCCAGCACGTCGTCGAGCGCCCGCGCCGGCACCCCCGCCGAGGCGGCGGACCGGCGGGCGGCGGCGGGGTCGGTGTCGACCACCGCCCGCAGCGCCCCCAGGGAGGCGAACGTGCGCACCAGGTTGGCGCCCCAGCGCCCGCAGCCCACCACGGCCACGCTGGCGGCAGCCGGCGTCCCGTCCACCCGTCCCTACCCGACGACGGTCTTGGAGAGGTCGACGACGGGCCCGATGTTGGCCTCGACGGTGAGGTCCCACCGCACCTCGGCGGTGCGCCGGCGCAGCCCGGCGACGTCCACCTCCCGCAGCCGGTCGCCGAGGCCGTCCACGCCGTCGAGGTCGACTCCGACGCCGTGCTCGGCGACGAGGCGGGCCATGGCCCGGTGGCCCATGGTGAGCGCCGGCAGCCCGCAGCCGATGTACTCGTAGAGCTTGTTGGGCAGCACGGTGTGAAGGTGGGCCTCGTTCAGCGCCGGGTTGAACACCGCCCACCCGAAGTCGTACTCGGGCAGGACCCGCAGCAGCGCCCGGGGGTCGAGCTTGTCGAGGCAGCGCAGGCCGGGCAGCTCCTCGGCCAGCGCCTGGTAGGCGGGTGACGGCCGCGACGGGTAGAGGTCGATGTCGACCCCGCCCGCCACGGCGGTGCGGAACAGCCGGCGCAGGTCGTAGTGCCCGCCGTTGGTGGACAGCGTCCCCTGGTAGACCACGCGGGGCGGGACGCCGACCGGCCGGTCGGGATCGGGCAGCTCGGGGGGCAGGTCGCCGGCCAGGGCGAAGTTGGCGAACCAGCGGTGGTGGCGGGGCAGGCGGTACCGCGTGCGCATCTCGCCCAGCATCTCCGGCGACACGGCCAGGAGCGCGGTGGCGCCCTCGACCGCCGCCCGCTCGAGCTCCAGGGGGTCGGCCGGCTCCGGGAAGCCGTCCTCGTACGGCGTGCGGCGCAGGCTCTGGAGGTCGTGGCTGTCGTGGATGACCGGGAACCGGCCGCCGGCCAGCTCGAGGGCCAGCACCGTGAGACGGTCGGGGAGGTTGTGGCTGTGCACGATGTCGGGCCGGAACCGCTCGACGACGTCCCCCAGGTCGGCGCCCACGTCGGCTCCCAGGCGCCACCACTCGTCGAACAGCTCGTCGCCGGTGCCGTACCAGCCTCCCAGGCTGCGTCCCTGGTAGGCGAACGCCAGGTGCAGCGCATCGGAGGCCGACCGCAGCCCGGCGGCGTACTTGAGGGACCGGATGCAGGGCTGCTGCTGGAGGAACAGGACTCGCATCAGCGCCGGCTCTTGACCACCTGGGCGGGGTTGCCGACGGCGACGCTGTAGGGCCGGAGGTCCTTGGTGACCACGGCGCCGGCGCCGATGACGCACCCGTCCCCGATCTGCACGCCGGCCAGGATCGACACGCCCATGCCGATCCAGCAGTCGGAGCCGATGCGCACGGGCGGGGACTCCCTCCAGCCCTGCTGGTTGATGGGCCGGTCGACGTCGCCGGTCTCGTGGTCGGCGGTGTGGATCATGGTGTAGGGGCCGACGCTCACGTCGTCGCCGATGACCAGCCCGCTGAAGCCGTTGACGTAGCAGCCGTAGTTGAACCCCACCCGGTCCCCGAGCTCGATGTTGGCGCCGTTGAGCCACACGATGCGATCGAGGTAGAAGCAGCCCTCGCCGATGCGCTTGGCGTCGCCGGGGCGGAACGGGATCGGGCGCTTGCTCCCGTCGTTGATCATCATGGCCAGCGCTCCTCCGACGCGTGGTGGCCCCCCGAGCCGCCGCCCGGCCACGCCGTGCGGACGAGTACCGGTGGCCCATCTTGCACCAGCCGGGCTGCGTCGGGTCGGCCTTCACGGGTTGGTGCCGGCTCCCAGCGCGTCGGCGGGCAGCGCGGCGGCGACGGTGCCCGGCATGCGGACCAGCACGACGCAGCAGTCGTCGGTCCGGGAGCGGTCCCGGAGGCAGCGCGACATCAGCAGCTCGCACGCCCGCTCGAGGTCGCCCTCGGCCGCCAGCCCCACCGCCTCGCCGGCCAGCAGCTCGATCGACTCGTCGATGGCGACGGTGGTCGTCTCGACCACCCCGTCGGTGTAGAGCACGACGAGGTCACCGCCCGCCAGGTCGGTGAGGTGCGCCCGGTAGGCGGCGCCGGCATCGGCGCCGAGGGGCGGCCCGGGTTCGGCCTCGAGCGGTCGCCCGGCGCCCGAGGACACCCGCACGGGGGGCAGGTGGCCGGCGCTGGCCCACCGGAAGGAGCCGTCGCGGGGGTCGACCACGCCGTAGAGGGCGGTGGCCAGCGCGTCCTCGTCGCCCTCGAGCACGGCCAGGCGGTTGAGCCGGCCGAGCAGCGCCGCCGGGTCGGCGTCGTCGAGGGCGCAGGCCCGGGCGGCGTGGCGGAACAGGGCCATGCGGGTCGCCGCGGGGAGCCCGTGGCCGGCCACGTCGCCGATCCCCACGAGGAGCCGCCCGTCGGCGAGGGGCCAGGTGTCGAACCAGTCTCCTCCGACGTCGCCCGCCTCGACGTCGACGGGGAGGTACCGGGCGGCGACGTCCACGCCGCTGACCGGGGCCGCTCCCCGGGGCAGCACCGCCTCGGTGAGCGTGGTGGCGATGCGACGCTGGCGCTGGTAGCGGGACGCGGTGTCGATGGCGGCCCCCGCCCTGGCGCACAGCTCCTCCACGCACTCCACCAGGGGGGCGGAGTAGGTGCGCCCCGACGTGCTGAACGCGAGCGTCAGGACGGCGTGGGGTGGGCCGGCCCCCGGCGAGCGGACGGGGACGGCGATGCCCGAGCGCAGGGACAGGACGCTCACCGCGTCGGCGAGCTCCGGGTCCTGGGTGGTCGCGCCGATCATGTCGGGCGTCACCTCGGGCACGACCTCGGTGGTGCCCCGCCGGAAGGCGTGGGCGACCGGGGTGTCGCTGTCGACGGCCACCGGGAACCGGCCCACCAGCCGGTCGGCCACTTCCTGGTGCTCGCGCACGGTGACCGCACAGCGCCGGAGCGCCCCGTCGGCCGGGAGGTACACCGCCGACCAGTCGGCCAGGCGGGGGACCGCCAGCCGGCCGAGCGTCGACAGGACGCCGAGCGGATCGAGGGTGGCCGCCACCGCCCGGCTGGCTTCGGCGAGGAACTCGAGCAGGGTGCGGGCCTCGCGCTCGGAGGCGAAGAGCCGGGCCCGGTCCACGGCGATGGCCGTGTGGTCGGCCACCACGGACAGGAACTGCAGGTCCTCGTCGTCGAGCTCTCGCTCCTCGGCGAAGCCGATGGCGAGGCAGCCGATGGTGCCGCCGGCGACGGTGAGGGGCAGGGTGGCGACGGCCTCGACCCGGCTCGGGATCCCGGCCAGCTGGGGCCAGCGGCGGTCCCGCTCGGCCCGGCTGGCGAAGGTCATGGCCCGGCCGGTGCGCACCACGTCGGTGGCGGGCAGGCCGGATCGCATGGCGATGGCGGCGAAGGCGGCGGGCACCGCCGCCTCCACCCCCGCACCGCCCGCCCAGCGCAGGGTGCTGGCGTCCTCGTCCAGCAGCCACAGGGCGCCGCTGGACGCGCCGACCGCCGCCAGCGCCCGCTCGAACAGGGCGTCGATGGCCTCCTCGGCGGTGGTGGCCGCGGCGAGCGCCCCGGTGGCCGCCTTGAGGTCGGCGAGGTGCGAGGACTTCCCGAGCATGGGATCAGCTCACCGCCCGCCCCGGCACGCCGCCCGGTGGCGACGACCGGCGACCCTGGCTGGAGTGGCACCTCGGCTCGAGGCCGGCAACGGCTTCCCTCTCCTCGTGGGGCACAGCGACCGGCGACGGACAGGCGCCCGCCGTCCAGCGACGCACCGGCCACGGCCCCCGGCGCCTCCCCTCCAGTCAACACCGTCCGGCCAGGCACGTCGAGGCGCGGGGCGCCCGACCTCCGGCGGCGCCGCATCGGCCCGCTCACGGCGTCCCTCCGTCCCGCCCGGCATCGCTGTTCGGCCGAGCGCTGGTCGTGGCCGCGGCCCTGGTGGCGTTGCCCGGGTCGGTGTCGGACCTCGTGGACATCGCCGGGCGGGGCCCGCAGTGCCTCGACGTCGTTCGTCCGCTTCGCTCACTCCTTCGGCCGGGTTGGATCGTGTTCCGGCGGCCGGCATGATGGGGAGCGGCGTGGGGTAGGGCCGGGTGGCGTGATGGCACGGCGCCGGTCGGACGAGCCCGCCCTGCGGCTGGGAGCCGTGGCCGCCGCCGTCGGCAAGGGGCTGGCCGCCGGGCTGGCGGGCACCGCCGCCATGACGGCGTCCAGCACCCTGGAGGCCAGGCTGCGGGGCCGGGAGCCGAGCACGACGCCGGCCCGGGCGGCCGGCAGGGTCCTGGGCGTGGCCCCCGTGGACGAGCGGGGCGAGGGGCGGTTCAACAACCTGGTCCACTGGGGCTACGGGACGGCGTGGGGGGCGGTCCGGGGCCTGCTGGCCGCCGCCGGGCTGGGCGGCGTCCCGGCCACGGTCGTCCACCTGGGCGCGGTGTGGGGCGGCGAGCAGGTGGTGCTCCCGGCCACCGGCGCCTCACCCCCGGCCACCCGCTGGGGGGCGACGGAGGTGGCCGTCGACCTGTGGCACCACGCGGTCTACGCGGTGGCCACCGGCGTGGCCTACCGCTGGCTCGACCGGCGGTGAGCGGGCAGGCCCCGCCGCCGATCGGCGACTACGCCCTCGTCTCCGACAGCCAGGGCGCCGCCCCGGTGAGCCGGTCGGGGTCGGTCGACTGGGCCTGCGTGCCGCGCTTCGACTCCCCCTCGACCTTCGCCCGGCTGCTGGGCGACCGGGCCGGTGCGTGCGCGGCACGGTGCGGGGGTGGCAGTCGTGGTCGGCGCTGCACCAGGCCTACCAGGGGCCCTACGCCGACCTCGTCCACCACAGCGGCCGGGTCCTCCAGGCCCTCACCTACGCGCCCAGCGGCGCCATCGTGGCCGCCCCCACCACGTCGCTGCCCGAACAGGTCGGCGGCAGCCGCAACTGGGACTACCGCTACGCCTGGGTGCGGGACGCCAGCCTGACCCTCAGCGCCCTGTGGGTGGCCGCCTGCCCCGACGAGGTGGCCGAGTTCTTCGGCTTCTTCATGACCGCGGCGGGCGGAACCTGCGAGGGCGAGGACCCGGTCCAGATCCTCTACGGCGTGGGCGGGGAGCGCCGGCTCGACGAGCAGGAGCTGGACCACCTGGGCGGCTACCGCGACAGCCGGCCGGTCCGGGTGGGCAACGGCGCCTGGCGCCAGTCCCAGCTCGACGTGTACGGCGAGCTGCTCGACGCCGCCGGCCTCGACGCCGACCGGGTGGCCTCCTTCGACGACGCCACCGCCTCGTTCCTCGCCGACCTGGCCGACCGGGCCGCCGCCCGCTGGGAGGAGCCCGACCACGGCTTCGCCTCGGCCCTCATGATCCCCATCGTGGGGTTCCTCCCCGCCGGCGACGACCGGGTGCGGGCCACGGTCGCCGCCGTCGGCGAGCGGCTGACCGACGAGCGGGGCCTGGTCTACCGCTACCGGGGCGGCGACGGCCTCGACGGCAGCGAGGCCAGCTTCGGCGTGTGCACCTACTGGCTGGCCCACGCCCTGGCCCTGGCGGGCGACGTGGAGGGCGCCCGCCGGCGGTTCGACACGGTCACCTCCTTCGCCAACGACGTCGGCCTGCTGTCCGAGGA
>JBKHXC010000195.1:0-2792 GCA_046566225.1 Acidimicrobiia bacterium | reverse complement strand
CCATGACCGACCTGCACGTGTTCGCCGTCGACGGGCGCTCCGACTTCCGGGCCTGGTCGGGCTACGCCAACGGGCCCGGCGACCCGGGCCCGGTGCTCAGCCCGGCGTCGCCCGAGCTGTGCGCCTTCACCCTGCCCGAGTGGTGGGCGCCCGACGGGCGGGAGGTGTCGGTGCGGGCCGTCCAGGTCGACTTCGCCTCCTACGCCGTGGGCGGCAACTGCACGTGGACGCTGTCGCTCACCCCCCGGCGGGTTCACGAGGGTGGCGACGGGGCACCGCAGAGCTTCGCCTTCTCCGAGCCGGCGCCGGGCGCCACCGCCACCCGCCGGCGCCAGGCCCTGTTCGCCATCGACGACGCCAACGGCTTCCAGCTCGGCCTGGCCAACCTGCGAGGTGTGGCCATCCACAAGATCACCGTGCTGGGCACCGCCCGGCCCGCCCAGGGGCTGGCGTAGGTGGCCGAGGCCTTCCGCTTCCGCCACGTCCCCGACGCCGTGCTCCAGGAGGCCGGCCTGGCCCCGAGCGACCCCGCGGTGGCCAAGGTGCTCGCCCTGCTCGACGACCGGGACCGCCAGCTCGAGGACTTCCTGCTCAACCCACCGATGGCCGGAGCGCTCTCCTCCCAGCGATGCGGAGCCGCCGACAACCTGACGCTGAGCACCGCGAACACAGTCATGCCCGGGTTCCCGCAGACCTTCGTGCTCACGTCTCGGGCCTTCGTGACCTTCGTAGCGACGGCCCACGTCCGCATCGACGCTGCGACATCGGCCACCGTCATCGTGACACTTAAGATCGACGGCCTCACGATCACGCAGATTGTGTTCACCCCGACGACTGCGCTCGGGGCGGGGCACCGCACCAGCCAGACGGTCTGCGACGGGCCGGCCGACGCCCTCTCCGCCGGCTCCCACACCTTCTCTATCGAGGCGTCAAAGACCGACACCTCAGGAACCGTGTGGCTGGAAGGCACACACACCCAAGCTGTCCTCCTGGGAGTCGTGTAGCAGCCCCAGCACCGGCCCGGCTGGGACCACTCACCCAGACGACAGCGCCGGGCGCCGGAGCCGACTACGCCGCTCCTCTGGGCGACGTAGTCGTCCTGGCGACCGAACCTTGATCCAAAGGAGACCCGCATGACGACCACCGAGGGCAGGCTGTGAACCTGGGCGGAGTGAACCTGGGCGGAGCGGTGCGAGCAGCGGGGCGGCAGGTGGCCGGCGCCACCGCGCCCCAGCTTGCCCCATTGAACGCCAACCCCCTGGCCGCCAACCCCGCCTACCTGGCCTTCCTGCGCGAGCTGGGCATCGCCGACGCCGAGGCGGCCGCCGACACCACCACGGGCGCCGAGCGGGTGGGCCTGGAGCTGGCCCGCCGCCTGCCCCGCATCGCCGAGCTGGGCGGGCGCGACCGGGAGGGCATCTCCGGCTCGTTCGAGTCCCGCGGCCTGTTCCGCTCCGGCCAGCACGAGCTGACCCTGGCCCGCCAGCGCGCCGACGAGGGCAACGAGGCGGGCGACCTGGTGGCCGCCGGCGCCGACCGGGTGGCGGACCTCCAGGCCGACCTGGCCCGCCGGCGGGCGGCGGCGGCACGGCGGCGGGCCGAGGGCGCCCTGTCGGCCGCCGGCGATGCCCACGTGGGGATGGGCTGAGATGGCCGGGGCCTTCGACGCCGCCAACGCCACCATCGAAGCCCAGCGCAAGGCGCTGCTGTCGGCCATGGCCACCGCCGGCACGGCCGGCGCCGAGGCGGTCAAGGCGGCCCAGGCCGACCTGGCCGCCCGGCGCCAGGCGGCGGTGGCCGCTGCCCAGGCGGCGGCGGGGGGCCGCGACGCGCCTGCCGCGCTCCAGGCCCAGCTGGGCTCCACCATCGCCACCCCCTACGACGCCAGCGCGGCCGCCCTCACCGCCGGCGCCGCCTCCCGCACCGGCGACCTGGCGGCCCGTCAGGCCAACACCGAGTCGTACCTGGGCGAGGTGTCGGCGGCCATGCCCGTGGTGCGGGCCCAGGCCGAGCGCCAGCTGGCCGAGCTGCGGGCCCGGGCGGCCCGGGAGGCGGCGGGCGACTCGCTGGCGCGCGAGCGTCACCAGCTGGACCGCGAGCGCTTCGAGTGGGAGAAGTCCCAGCGCTCCCAGCCGGGCGTCGACCTGTCCGACGCCGAGCTCGCCAACCGGCTCATGGGGGCGGCCAGCCTGCGCCAGCAGGAGGCGGCCGCCGCTCCGCCGGTCGAGATCCGCGGTCCCCGCATCATGGGCTCGGCGCGGATCCGCAAGAACGTGTTCGACCCCGACCGCGACACCCCGCTGGAGACCCTGGCCCGGCGGGCCGGCGTGGCCGCCGGCATCGACCCGGTGCGGGTCCACGGCGTGGTGCCGGCGCCGGCGGCCGCCGACCCCGCCGACGCCCACCGCGAGAGCGTGTACAACCGGGCCCGGGTCCACGCCAGCCCGGCCACCTTCACCGAGTTCGAGACGGCCGCCGACCTCAACGATCCCGGCCTGGCCCGCCAGTACGTCGCCAAACTGTCCGACGCCGACCTGCGCGCCGCCGGCATCTCGCGGAAGTCGCTGCTGGCCTGGGTCGACGACTTCTACAGCAGGGGGTAGGCCGTGGGCTGGACGCCGTCGCAGGGCCGAGGCGGGGGTACCGCCGGCAGTGGGCGCTGGACGCCGTCGCAGGGCCGAGGCGGGGGTACCGCCGGCAGTGGGCGCTGGACGCCGTCCCAGCGCCGTGGCGGGGCCTCGGCGCGCGCCACCGAGGGCGACGGCGAGGGCAGCGACCGCCACGTGGCCAAC
>JBKHXC010000194.1:0-4659 GCA_046566225.1 Acidimicrobiia bacterium | reverse complement strand
TCGTCCACCTCGGCGGCGCCCGCCCCGCCGTGGCGCCCGGCGAGGTCGTCGCCAGCTTCGTGGCCCCCGATGCGCTCTACCGGGTCAGGGCGACGCTGTCGCCCCACGACGGCGCCGCCGGCGTGGTGGACCTCCGCAGCCACCACGTGGAGCGGGTGCAGCGGCGGGCGGCGTCGCGGGTGGCCCTCGCCGTCCCCGCCGTGCTCTCCAACTTCGACGACCCGGCGGCGGACGACCGGGCGGCGTTCTCCTCGGTCAGCGGCGAGACCGTCGACCTCGGCGAGGGCGGGTGCCGCGTGCGCGTCCGCCACCCGTTCCCCGAGGGATGCGACCCGACGGTCACGCTGGAGCTGCCGGGGCGGTCGGTGGTCGCCCTGGCCGCCATCTCCCAGGCGCTGGAGCTGCCCGACGGGCACGAGTACCGGCTGGTCTTCCTGGCGATCGACGACGCCGACCGCGCCGCCCTCCGCCGGCTCGCCGCCGACTGAGCGGCGGCTCCGTACTGCTGCTCGGGACCGACCGTCCGCCGGCCTGGGCAACGATCACGGAGACGTGGCCCGCCGGGGGGCAGGTGCCGGCTTCAGGGGCGGCCGTGGCTCCCCGCCGCCGCCTCCCCCTCACTCGGGGTCGGCTCGCCCCCGTGCTCGGCGGCGGCCACGACGAGGATGAGGGCGGCGTAGATGGTGACGCCGGCCAGGAACCACCCGAAGTGCGCTCGCCGGGGATCGTGGGGCAGCTCCTCCTTGAACACGTTCATGAGGATGAAGCCGGCGAGGAGGGCGATGAGGGCGGCCACCGGCCAGGCGCTCGCCGGCGCGGCCACCCAGGCGCCGGCCCATCCGAGGAGCAGCGCGCCGGCCACGACCGCCCTCGCCCTGGCGTCGAAGCGCTCCGGCCAGTGCTCGCGCAGGCCCCGGTCGGTGATCACGAAGTGCAGCCCCATGGCCACGGTGAACAGCACCGCGAAGGCGGCGCTGGTCCGGTACCGGAGCGGCATGGAGTAGGTGATGATGCCGTTGTAGACGACGTAGGTGGCCAGGTGGAGGCGGAACACGGCCGGTGACCTCGCCGTCTCACCGGCGCCGCGGGCGCTGTGCCGCTGGGCCAGGCGCTCCATGCCGTAGAGGGCGGTGAAACCGCCCAGGGCGATGAGGAACACGACCACGTCGGTGAGGAAGTCGGCCGGCAGGTCGTCGTCGAGCACCCGGCCGACCTCCTCGTTCCCCCGGGCCAGCCCGGGCAGGAGGTGCAGGAAGACGTAGGCGACGGCCAGGCCGCCGGCGAGGGAGGTCGTGGCGCTCTCCGGCACGCCCGGCAGGCGGCGAAGCCGTCCGGCGCCCAGGTGGAGGGCGGCGAGCGCCACGACCGATCCCAGGGCGGCGAGCAGGCTCGCCGTCACGCTCACCGGCCGGCGGCGCCCCACCGCCGGGCGGGCGGGCCGGTCTCCGTGGTGGCGATGGGTCCCCGCTCGACGGGGGAGGCGCCTCGGGTCCCGACCCCGCCTCGGCGGGGGCCGGCGCTCACTCTCCCGGTCGTCGCTCGCCCGCCCCGCCGCCGGGCGCCTCGTCGCCGACGTAGTCGGGGCTCTCGTCCCAGCTCACGCCGGCGGCCTCCACCTCGTCCACGACCTGCACGGCGGCCTCCTCGGCGGAGAGCGCGCCGGGGTCGTAGGACCCCATGCCGCCCACCAGGTCGCCCTCGTCGTCGTCGACGGGCCCCTGGTGCTCCTCCACCAGGCGGCGGGCGGCGGCGATGTCGTCGACGGTGGTCTGCCCGGCCCCGACCTGGTCCGGCGTCTCCCGCCCGACCCGGCGCGACAGCGGCTCGTCGAGGCGCTCCTCGGCGACGGTGGTGCCGAAGTCCTCGGCCGCCTTGGGCGCGTCGCCGGGCGCCACGACGCCGTCCCAGCTGAGCCCGGTGGCAGCCTCTCCGGGGAATGCTCCCTCCAGGTCGGGGATGCCCTCCTTCTCCAGGTCGGACACCGGCTCGGGCGGGTGGTCTCGCTCCGTCATGGTGCTCGCCTACCCACTTTGCGGCGGGGCGACGCTACCGGGTGCACCCGCCGCGCCGCCGCCGGCGACCTCCCCGCCGCGGCTTGCGCACCGTGGGGGGTAAGCTGGGCGCTTACTCCGGAGCCGCTGGCGATCTCGAGATCGCACGTCGCGTGTGCTCAAAGAAGTTGGCACAGGTGGTTCGCCGTCGGACGACGAGCGAGCCGGGTGGTTTGCGGGGTCTCGGAAGGAGACCCGTCCAATGGACCGACCCGGCGACCACGCCAGCGGCGACCACGACCGCCACGACCCCGACGAACTGGCGGTGGAAGCGACCGAGGAGCTGGCGAGCCTGCTGTTCTCCCAGCTCGACCAGGACGCCACCCTCAACGCCGTGGCGATGCTCGCCAGCCGCTCCCTGCCGGGGTGCGACGCGGTGAGCGTCACCGTGCTGGAGGACGGCAAGCCGCGGACCCGCGCCTCCACCCAGCCCGTCGCCGAGCGGATCGACGACCGCCAGTACTCGACGGGGGAGGGGCCGTGCCTGGACGCCATGCGGAAGGGGGCTGCCGTCATGGTGGACTCCTATGCCGACGAGGACCTGCCGTGGCCGCAGGTCCTCCCCGACATCCGCGCCAACGGCGTGTCCAGCTCGCTGTCTCTCCCCCTCGTCGTGGGCGAGGACGTGGTCGGGGCGCTGAACATCTACGGCAGGACGGAGCGCTGCTTCCAGGGCGCCGAGGCGGCCGCCGAGGCCTTCGCCGCCCAGGCGGCCGTGACCCTGGCCAACGCCACGGCCTTCCACCGGACGGCGCGCCTGGCGGAGCACCTGGCGGTGGCGCTCGAGAACCGCGACGTGATCGGGCAGGCGAAGGGCATCCTCATGGCGAGCACCGGCTGCAGCGCCGACCGGGCGTTCGAGCTGCTCCGCCAGCAGTCCCAGCACGAGAACCGCAAGCTCGTCGACGTCGCCCGGGCCATCGTCGCCTCGACCGCAAGGCGCGGAGACGGCGGGTAGGGCGCGGCGGTCGACGGGCACCGGGCGGGCGCACGCCGCGACCAGGGGCCGGCGGAGCGGTCGGCGAGGCGTCTCTGCTGTTGAATCGCTGCTGCATCCCGGGCTCCGCCGGTGCGCCCGGCGCTTCCCGGGTCGACCGGAATAGGGCGCCATGCCCACCCGGTTCAACGAGGCTTGCGAGAACCGTTGAAAGGCGTGCTGACCTGCGGATTCGTAGGAGGCCGGCCGGTCGCCGGCGGTGACGTACGATGGCCGCCGGGAGAGGTGCGAGAGCGGCCGAATCGGACTCACTGCTAATGAGTTGACCTGGGAAACCGGGTCCGAGGGTTCAAATCCCTCCCTCTCCGCTCTAGGGGGCCAGCGGGCTGCCGGTCGGCGTCACCACCAGGTCCTGTCGTCACCACCACGACGAGCGATCCCGGAGGTGGGCCGGCGTGGCCCAGGGACCGGGCATACCACGGTGTCCCTGACGGTGCCCGGCGGGCCCGGGACGACGGACCGAGGAAACCCCGCCTCCCACTGGCCGAGCGGAGCCCATGGTCGACCTCGACGCCGGCCCGGGCGTCCAGCAGGCCGGGCCGCGTTGAGCCGCTGGCAACTGGCAGCGGTCCTGGTCGCCGTCTCGGCGGCCGTGGTGGGCTGCCGCGGCGGGGACGACCGCGCGGCCGGGGCCGCCACCACGACGACCACACCGGCCACCACCACAACCACAACGGCGACGACCACGACCCGGCACCTGACGGTCGAGGAGGATCATCGCCGACTACCTCGTCGGGTGGGACGGCGTGCTGGCCGCCATCGAAACCTTGGACCCCGAGGCGGCGCTCCTCGTCGAGATGTTCCGCGACCGTGCCCTGACGCTGACCCAGGACGACGTCCGCAAGCTGGCGGGTGAGTCGTTGGCAGCCAAGGGGACGGTCACCCACCGGCCGCGGGTCGTGAGCGTCCACGGCGCCGAAGCGGTTGTCTACGGCTGCGTGGTGGACGGCTACGCGGAGTACGACGCGGCGGGGAACCTGCGCACCCCGGCCGAGGGCCAGCTGGGCCGCGACAACCGGCTCCGTCTGGAGCACGGGCGGTGGCGCACCTACCAGATCTTCGCTCCCGTGGGGGAGGCATGCGCGTGACGCGTGCGACGCTGGCGTCACCGAGTGGGCCTGGCGCTGTGAGCGCCCCCGGCTCGCCGTTTTCACCCGTCGCTGACAACCACGACAGGCCGCCGCTGTGGGCACGCCCGCCACAGCCCCGGGCCCCAGCCGGCCACGACCACCAGCGCCACAATCCCCAACGGAAGCTGCACGGTGTCGCTGCGGGGCGGGGTGCTGGCCGCCGGTGTCGGCAGTGGCCACGTGTCCCCGCTCTCCGCCCCGCCGCCCTTCGGGCGGCCAACTCGCTCTGCGCAACCGTCGCTGACACCTACTTCACGAGGTGGCGGGCAACGGCGAGGGCCGGCGCCCGCGCTCAGAGCAGCGGGTGGTGTCAACGGCGGTGTCAGCGACGGTTGAGCGTCACCTGATGCGACGGCCGGCGTGAGCGGTGCCCGGGCGACCGGCCGCCCGCTCGGCATGGAGCCCGCCAGGGGCGGGGGTACAGTGCGGGGTTGCGCCGGCGCTCGTAGCTCAACGGATAGAGCATCTGACTACGGATCAG
>JBKHXC010000193.1:0-3534 GCA_046566225.1 Acidimicrobiia bacterium | reverse complement strand
GCGACCGCCGGGCTGGCCGGCGCGCCGCCCGATCCGGTGGGAGCGACCTCGGGCACCGGTTGAGGCTGTGGCCGGCCCGCCGGTGGGGAAGAATCGGCGACGCATGCACGTCATCACCACCGCTGGCCACGTCGACCACGGCAAGTCCACCCTCGTCCGCGCCCTGACCGGGGTCGACCCCGACCGCTGGGAGGAGGAGAAGCAGCGGGGCATGACCATCGACCTCGGCTTCGGGGCGGCCACGCTGCCCAGCGGCGCCGAGCTGGCCTTCGTCGACGTGCCCGGCCACGTCCGCTTCATCAAGAACATGCTGGCCGGGGTGGGCGCGGTGGACGCCTGCCTGTTCGTGGTGGCCGCCACCGAGGGCTGGAAGCCCCAGTCCGAGGAGCACCTGCGCATCCTGGAGCTGCTGGGCGTCGACCGGGGCATGGTGGCGCTCACCAAGGTCGGCCTGGTCGACGACGAGTGGCGGGAGCTGGCCCACCTCGACCTGGCCGACCACGTCAAGGGCACGTTCCTGGAGGGCGCCGACGTGGTCGACGTGGACGCCGTGGCCGGCACCGGGGTGGAGGCGCTGCGGGCCGCCCTCGACCGCCTGCTGGCGGCCACCCCCACCGCCGCCGACCGGGGCCGCCCCCGCCTGTGGGTGGACCGGGCGTTCGCCGCCAAGGGCTCGGGCACGGTCGTGACCGGCACCCTGGCCGGCGGCGCCCTGGCCGTGGACGACGAGGTGGTGCTGGTGCCCGGTGGCCGGCGGGCGCGGGTGCGGGGCCTCCAGAGCCACCAGGCGGCGCTGGCCCGGGCCGGCCCGGGGCGGCGCCTGGCGGTGAACCTGGCCGGCGTCCACCACGACCAGGTGGAGCGGGGCCACGCCGTCGTGCGCCCCGAGCAGTGGGCGCCCACCCGGGTGCTGGACTGCTCGCTCACCGTCCTCGACGCCCTCGACCACGACGTCTCCCGGCGGGGCGCCTACCAGGCCTACGTCGGCTCGGGCGAGTACCCGGTGCGGCTGCGGGTGCTGGGCGGCGAGGCCCTCGCGCCCGGGTCGACGGGGGCCGTGCGCCTGCACCTGCCCGTCGAGCTGCCCCTGCTGCCCGGCGACCGGCTGGTGCTGCGGGAGAGCGGGCGGGGCGAGACGGTGGGCGGCGGCGAGGTCCTCGACGTGGCCCCGGTGCTGCCCGCCTACAAGGCCCGCCCCTCACGGTCGGTGGACCGGGTGGTCGCCGAGCGGGGTTGGGTGGAGGCCGCCCTGCTGGAGCGGCTGACGGGGGAGCGGCGGGCGCCGGCGGTGGGGCGCTGGGTGGTGGACCCCGCCGCCCTGGCCGCCGCCGGTGAGCGGGTGCGGGCGGCGGTGGCGGCCGCCGGGCCCCTGGGGCTGGACGTGGCCGCCCTCGACGAGCGAGACCGGGCCGTGCTCGACACCCTCGACGGCATCGAGGTGGCCGCCGGCCGGGCCCTGCCCGCCGGGCGGGGCGCCGACCCCCTGGAGGGCCACCCCTTCGTGGCCGCCCTGGAGGCCAGCCCGTTCGCGCCGCCGCCGCCCGAGGGCGTGGACCGCGACGAGCTGCGGGAGCTGGCCCGGCGGGGCCTGGTGGTCCAGCAGGACGGGGTGTGGTTCGCCCCGTCGGCGCTCGACGAGGCGGCCCGCCGGGTGGCCCGCCTGCTGGCCGAGCACCCCGGCGGCGTCACCGTGGCCCAGGTCCGCGACGCCCTGGGCACCACCCGCAAGTACATGCTCCCCCTGCTGGCCCACCTCGACGCCGCCGGGGTGACCCGGCGGCGGGGCGACCTGCGGGTGGCGGGGCCCCGCCTGCCCCCGCTCTGAGCGCCCCCGGGCGAGGACGCGGCCACCTGCCGGCACACGACTCGCGCGGGAAGGCGAGGCCCTACTGACGGGCCAGCAGCAGCTTGCGCTCCATCTCGTTGAGGCCGCCCCAGATGCCGTGGGGCTCCTTGATGCCCAGCGCGTAGTCCAGGCAGGGCTTGCGCACCGGGCACGACTGGCAGATGGCCTTGGCCCGCCGCTCGCGCGCCTCTTTCTCCTCCTTGCGCTCGAAATGGGAGGGCGGGAAGAAGATCGCGGCCTGCGGTCCCCGACACGAAGCCCTCACCTGCCAGAGCTCCTCCACCTGAACGCTCACGAAGCTCCCCCTTTCGGACAGGCGACCCTACCGCTCCCAAAGGCTCCCGACAAGGGGCAGTTTTCCGGCGGTCGCCGGGCCTGACCAGGGGTTTCAGTGCCGGCGGTAGTCCTTGGCCCCGCCCTCGGCCGGCTCCACCTCGAGCAGCAGGCCGTCGACGGCGACCACCCGCACGGCGTCGCCGGCCCCGATGGGGGTGGCCCGGTTGGTCCGGGCCCGCCACGTCGCCCCCCGCACCTCGACGGTGCCCTCGGGGTCGACGGCGGCCACCGCCTCGCCCGTCTCGCCCACCATGGACTCCCGCCCGATGGTGGGCGTGGAGAACCGGGCCCGCAGCATGGCGGGCAGGCCGGCGACCATGAGCAGGGCGGTGCCGGCCACCACCGTCACCAGCACCAGGGGCGACGGCGCCAGGCCGTCGCCGTAGAGCCGCACGCTGCCCACCGCGAGCATGGCGGTGCCGATGGCCGTCCACGTCCGCGGCGTGCCGGCCTGGACGTCGACGGCGTAGGCGGGGAACGCCAGGGCGACGAGGGCCACGGCGTAGGGCCGGCTGGGCAGGGCGGCCAGCCCGTAGCCGGCGAGCACCACGCACCCCGCCCCGGTGACGGCGGCCACGCCGATCCCGGCGGTGAACAGCTCCAGCACGATGAGCGCCAGCCCGGCGGCGAAGAGCAGGTAGGCGACCGACGGGCTGGCCGCCGTGTGCAGCAGGCGGGGGAGCAGGCCCAGCTTGGCGAAGCGCACGTCCACCGTGGGGCGGCGGCGGGGGTCGGAGCCCTCCTCCCGCACCACCTCGGCCGTCTCCAGCGTGCGGCCGGCCACCTCCCGCCCGTCGAGCTCGACGATGAAGTCGCCCAGCGTGGGGGCCACGACGTCCACCATCCCGCGCCGGAGGGCCGCCTCGGCCGGCACCGGACCCTCCCGGGGTCCGAGGCGGCCCCTGGAGGCGATGCCGGCGATGCCCGCCGCCCGCACCAGCTCGTAGCCCTGGCCCAGCGCCTGGCCGCCGCTCGGGCCCACCCACGCCGCCACCGGCACCGGGGCGTGGGCCAGGCGGAAGACCAGGGCGTCGAGGTCGCCCCGGTCGGCGATGCCGCCGCTGCTGTCGACCTGGATGACGAGCGCCTCGGCCCCGCCCTCGGCCGCCCGGCGCAGGGCGTCGCCCACGAAGTCGACCTGGACGGCGTCCACCAGGCCGATCACCTCGATGACGTCCACGTGCCGGTCCCGGGGCTGGGCGCCGGCGGGCGCGGCGGCCAGGAGGGCGGCACCGAGCACGGCGAAGGCCAGGGCGAGGGTGGCGACGAGGGGGCTGGGTAGTCTGCGCATTCAGATGGATCCGGCCGGGTTCTGCCGACAGACCGGCGTGTTCATCGTCGCCGGGAAGGGC
>JBKHXC010000192.1:0-2938 GCA_046566225.1 Acidimicrobiia bacterium | reverse complement strand
GTCCGCGCCCGCCTCGGCGGGTCCGCCGGCGGCGCCGGCGGCCCCGAGCTCGTCGAGGGCGGCCGCCAGCGCCCGGGCTGCCGCCGCTTCGTCCTGCTCGGGCAACGGCTCGGCGACGGCCCGGGCGACGGCCGAGAGCGCATCGACACGGGCCTGGCCGTGCGGCGACGCGGCCACCAGCGCGGCCTCCTCCGGGCTGGCGACCCCATCGACCACCGCGCTGGCGGCCGCGTCGAGGGCGTCGTCCTCGGGGACGGGAAGGGGGGGTTCGGGCGGGGTCACGGTCGGGTCCTAGGACGCTCAGGAACCTCGTTCCGGTTCCCCGCGGCCAGGACCGGGGCCAGGGCGGCCCGCCCCCGGCTGATGCGGGAGCGGACGGTGCCGGGGGGCAGGTCGAGGACCTCGGCGATCTCGGCGTAGTCGAGCCCGCAGAGGTCCCGCAGGACGACGGGGGCCCGGAACTCGGGTGGCAGGCGACGGAGGGCTCGGTCGACGTCGGCGGTGAGGGCCGCCGACTCGGGGGCGGCGGCGCGAGCCACCGGCTCGGGCCCGGGCACGTCGGGGTCGCCGGGAAGCCCCGGTTCGGGCCGCCGCCGCCGGCGCCGCAGCTCGTCGAGGCTGGCGTTGACGGCGATCCGGTAGGCCCAGGTGCCGAACCGGGCCCGAGCGTCGAACGACGGCAGCGCCCGGACGATGGCGACCATGGCCTCCTGCACGGCGTCGTCGGCGTCGGCGTCCGAGCCGGTCAGCCGGCGGCACACCGCCCACAGCCGCGGCTGGTGGCGGCGGAGGAGGTCGTCGAGGGCCCGGAGGTCGCCCCGGCGGACGGCGGCGACGAGGTCGCCGTCGGGGTCGGGGGCCCGATCCGGGCCGCCGGTCCGGGTGGCAGCGGCGACGGGCGGCGGATCGGCGGGGTCCTCGGTCACGGCGCCCGCAGCTCGAGCTCGCCCACCACGATCTGCCCGGTGCGTCCCGGATCGGTGAACCACACCAGGACGGCGCCGCCGCTCTTGGCCTTGAGGTCGACCTCGAGGTCGCCGTCGATGCCGCTGGCCCTGGCCACCGGCTGGCCCCACCCGCTCAGCGTCGGCGCCGGGGTGGCCGCCACGTACACCTGGGCGGCCCAGCCCCGGCTGGTGCTGCGCACCTGCAGCGTGCCCAGCCGAGCCGGCTGCCGGAGCGTGACGACGAGCCCGAGGCCCTTCTTGAGGTTGCCGAACACCGGGGGCTGGCGGTAGCGGTCGCTCGACCAGCTGGTGCTGGGGTTGCGGTCGGTGAGCCGGCCGAGCTCGTCGTCGTTCTCGCGGCCATCGCCCGGAGCGGGGTCGAACGACCGCACCGCGGCCACGGCCGGGGGCCCGGCCGGCACCGAGGGGTCGGCGCTCCCGCCCCGACCGCCCGGCCGGGTGGTGGGGACGGCCCGCACGACCAGGGCGGTGGCGAGGGCGGCCACCACCAGGCAGCCCACGACCACGATCGGCGCCCGGGACCGCGTGGGCCGGCGGACCGACCGGGTGCCGTGGCGGCTCGGCGGCGGCCCGGCCCCGGTCGACCGCCGAGCCGGTGCCGGCTGAGGCGGGGGCGGCGTCGGCAGCGCCACCGTCGGCGAGACCTGGCCGGGCGACGAGGTGGCGGACCGGGCACCACCCCGGCCGGAAGGTGACGACGGCGGGCGGGAGGCGGCCCCCGACCCGAAGCGGTCGACGGCCGGGATCGACGCGGTGTGCCCGCCGGGCGGCGCCGACAGCGTGCGCAGCTCGTCGGCCAGCGCCCGGGCCGACGCCGGCCGGTGCTGCGGGTCCTTGGCCAGGCAGGCCAGGACGAGGCCCTCGAGGGCGGGGTCGACGGCCACGCCGAGCGACCGCAGCGGCGGGGGCGGCTCGGTGAGGTGGGCCAGCGCCGTGCCCATGTCGTTGTCGCGCACGAAGGGCGGCTTGCCGGCCAGGAGCTCGTGCAGGACGCAGCCGACGGCGTAGATGTCGGTGCGCGGGTCGATGTCGCCGGCCGACACCTGCTCGGGGGCCAGGTAGCGGGCCGTGCCCAGGACGACGCCCTCGCGGGTGACGCTGGATTCGGTGAGCCCCTGCTCGAACACCTCCTTCGCCCGGGCCACGCCGAAGTCGGCCACCTTGACCCGGGGGACCGGCCCATCGTCGACCAGCAGCAGGTTGGCCGGCTTGATGTCACGGTGGACGATCCCGGCCTGGTGGGCGGCGTCGAGCGCCTCGGCCACCTGGGCGACGATCGGCACGGCCACCTGCTGCGGCACCGGCCCCTCCGCCACCAGGTCCCGCACGGTCCGCCCCGGCACCAGCTCCATCACGATGAAGTCGACGGCCCCGTCGGCCCCGGTGTCGTAGGTGGCGACGATCCCCGGGTGGGCCAGGCGGGCGGCCGCCACCGCCTCCCGCCGGAACCGCTCGCGGTAGGCGGGGTCGGATGCCAGCTGGGGGTGGGGGATCTTCACGGCGACCGGGCGGGCCAGGATCTCGTCCCGCCCCTCCCACACCGTCGCCATCCCGCCCTCGGCCAGCCGGCGCACCAGCCGGTAGCGCCCGGCCAGCACCTCCTGGTGGCCGGCGGGGGCCCCGGCACCCCCGGCATCGGACACTCAGGCAAGGCTATCGAAACCGCCTCGCGCCGCCCGGCCAGGGCTGCCGCACGTGGCGCCGGCGGCGCCAGCCGGTACGTTGGCCCGGATCGCTTGAGCCCCGCCTGGTCGACCAGGGACGTGCTCGTGACCCGGAGGGACCAGCAGTTGGCCGACCAGATCGGTGAGCAGTTCGACACCGTCCTCGAGGCTGCGAGGGCCGGCGCCGGCTGGGCCACCGCGTCCATCTGGCGGTCGCTGGCGCCGGCGGTTGCCGGGTACCTGCGGGTCCAGGGCGCCGCCGACCCCGACGACCTGACCAGCGAGGTCTTCCTCGGGGTCTTCCGC
>JBKHXC010000191.1:0-2766 GCA_046566225.1 Acidimicrobiia bacterium | reverse complement strand
GGCGGCGGCGACGGGGCGGGTGGCGGCGGGTTCGACGACGCCCGGCTCCCGGTGCCCGACCTGGAGTTCGACAAGGCCCAGAAGCTGGCGTTCGAGAAGGAGATGCTCGGCCTCTACGTCAGCGACCATCCCCTGCGGGGGGTGGAGGCCGGCCTGCGCCGCCTCACCGACGGCACCATCGCCGAGCTGCGGGAGCTGCGCGACGGCGAGGTCCGCTGCGTCGGCGGCGTGGTCACCGGGCTGTCGCGCAAGTACACCAAGAAGGGCGACCTCATGGCCACCTTCTTCCTGGAGGACCTCCAGTCGGCCATCGAGTGCTGGGTCTTCCCCCGGGTCATGCACGAGTACGGCCCGCTGCTGGCCGACGACGCCGTGGTGTGCGTCAAGGCCCGCCTGGACACCCGCGACGACCAGCCCAAGCTCACCTGCCTGGAGGTGCGCCGGCCCGAGCTGGCCGCCGACGGCGGCACCGAGGTCCACATCGACGTGCCCCTGGGCTCGCTCACCGAGACCCGGGTGAGCCGGCTCAGGCAGCTGCTGGCCGACCACCCGGGCCAGTCGCCGGTGTTCCTGCACGTGGGCCGCAAGGTGCTGCGCCTGGCCGACGACTACCGCGTCGACGCCGGCAACGGGTTCATGGGCGAGATCCGGGTGCTGCTCGGGCCCAACGCCGTGGTGGGCTGACCCGGCGTCCCCGGTTCGGCCCACCCCCGGGGGACGAACTAGGCTTGGGTCGCAACACCGAGCCTCCCGGGAGAGTTCGCATCGATGGCGATCCAGGTCGAGACGAAGGACTGTACGGCGCTCACCGACGCCGAGATGGGCGAGATGGCCGACATCTGCGCCGAGGGACCGGCCAGCTACGACGTCGGGCTTCTCTCCAAGCAGCGCGAGGAGTGGGTGCTGATCACCCAGGCCCGGGACAACGGGAAGCTGTGCGGGTTCTCGTTCTGCACCCTCGAGCGCATCGGCGGCACGCCCTGCCTGCTCATCGGCCTGGCGTCGGTCAAGCGCTCGGCCCGGCGCGACACGGTGCTGCGGGCGCTCATGGCCGACCAGTACCAGCGGGCCCTGCTGGCCTTCCCGGACGAGGACGTGCTGATCGGGACCAAGATGATCGACCCGGCGGCCTTCCAGGCCTTCAAGGGGCTGGACGACATCGTGCCCCGGCCCGGGCACCGGGCGTCGGGCGAGGAGCGGGCGTGGGGGCGCCGGCTGGCCAAGCGCTTCGGCGCCGAGGGCCGCATCGACGACCGCACCTTCGTCGTCACCGGTGACGGCAACACCTGCGGCAGCCTGGACCACGAGGCCCTCAAGGAGGACTCGGTCGACCCCGAGGTCGCCGCCTTCTTCGCTCCCCTCGACCGCCAGCGCGGCGACTACCTCATCGCCTTCGGCTGGGCCATGGCCGAGGACCTCGCCGGCGGCACCATCGGCCGCTGACGGCGAACCCGTCGCGGAGACGACTCGGAGCCGAGTCGTCTCCTCAACCGGCTCGGCGGGTGGGGTGCCGACGGGCCTCGGCGACCAGCCGGACGGCCTCGTCCGGCCGGGTGCGCACGAGCTCCTCGGCGAGGGAAGGACGCGGAAGCCGGCGGCGGCCAGGGCGGCCGCCCGGCGCTTGTCGCGCCGGACGTCGGGCCCGCCCTCGAGGTGCCACGCGCCGACGATCTCGATCACCAGCCCCACGTCGTCGTAGAGGAAGTCCACCCGCCCCACCCAGTCGCCGGCGCCCAGGTCGACCTGGCGGCGGGGCCCGGGCAGGCCGGCGGCGCGGAGGCGGCGGAGGAACCGACCCTCCAGCCCGCTCCCCAGCGGCCGGGCGCCGGCCTCGCGCTCGAGGAGGGCGCGGATGGCGGCCGTGCCCGGCCGCCCCCGCCCCCCGACCTCGTCGAGCACGGGATCCCGTGGCGTCGGGCGCGGTGGTGCTCGGGCAGGACGGCGGGATGGTGGACGGTGGCGAGGGCCGTGATCCGGCTCGACGCGCTCCGGAGGCGGCTGACGTCGACGGCGCGCAGGTCGAAGCCCGGAAGGCCCCAGAGGCCGGCGCCCGACCGGTGGGACACGACGGCACGCCCGCCGGCGTCGAGCACCGCGGCCATCGCCCGCTGCTCGCCCGACCGGGGCGTGCCGACCAGCCGCAGCACCCGGGCCGTGAGCGACTCCCAGTCGGGCGAGCGCAGCCGGTTGGCCAACGCCTGGCGGGACGCGCCGGCCGGGTTCGGTCGAGGAGGGCCTACAGGAGGGCGGCGACGACCTTGTAGCAGTGGCCGGCCCGGGGCGGTGACAGGGTGACCACCAGGCGGCGGGGGCGGCGGGGCGCGGCGTCGAGGGCCGGGGGGAGGACGGGCAGGGCGTGGGTCACGTTGCGCCACCGGAAGCGGGCCTGGCCCCGGGCGACGCGGACGCCGCCCGGCGGGTGCACCACCGCCAGCGACGGCGCCGTGCCGGTGAGGGTCCAGTAGGGGACGGCCGGGCCGGGGGAGCCGAGCAGGTGCTCGCGGTCGGGGTGGAGGACGGGGCGCAGCCAGCGCTCGGCCCGCCGCCGGGTGGTGCGCCCCACCGGCTCGGGCGGCAGGGCGAGGGCGACGTCCTCGGGCCGCACCGGGTCGGCGCCGTGCTGGTCGACGGCCACCGTGTCGCGGGCCAGGGTGAGCGGCGCCAGGGGCGGGCACGGCGCCTCCCAGCGGGCGCTGGCCAGCGCCCCGGTGCCGAGGTGGATGGCGGCGCACCACCGCCGGCCGCCGCCGAGGACGAGGAGGTCGA
>JBKHXC010000190.1:0-5378 GCA_046566225.1 Acidimicrobiia bacterium | reverse complement strand
GGTGCACCACCCCGTTGCGGTGGGCGAAGGCGAGGGCGGCCGCCACGTCGGCGCCGATGCTGGCGGCCCGGTCGGCGAGCAGCGGGCCCTGGGCGCGCAGCAGCGCCGACAGCGGCCGCCCGTCGATGTACTCCATGACGATGAAGTACGTGTCGTCCTCCTCGCCCCAGTCGTAGACCGAGACGATGTTGGGATGGCTCAGGTTGGCCGCCGACTGCGCCTCCCGCCGGAAGCGCTCGACGAAGGAGCGGTCCACCGACAGCTCGGGGAAGAGGACCTTGAGCGCCACCCGGCGGTCCAGCAGCTGGTCCCTGGCCAGGTACACCTCGGCCATGCCGCCGCGGGCCACCTGGCGGAGGATCTCGTAGCGGTCGCTGTAGACCTGGGCCGGCTGGGGAGGCATCCGGTCCAAGACTACGGGGAACCCAGGGCGGCATTCAGGACGGCCTGGGCGATGGGCGCCGCCACCCGGCCGCCGGTGAGGCTGTCGCCCAGGCCGGGCTGGCTCTCCACGATGACCGCCACCGCCACCCGGGGCGCCTCGGCCGGGGCGAAGGCGACCAGCCAGGCGTGCGAGTTGTCGCCCACCGTCTGGGCCGTGCCCGTCTTGGCCGCCACGGCGACGCCGGGGACGGCGGCCCGGCCCGCCGTCCCCCGGGCCACGACGGCGACCATCATGTCGCGGAGGGCGGCGGCGCTCTCCGGCGACATGGGCTGCACCCACGGCTCGGGCTGGTAGGCCCGCACCAGCTCGCCCTGGTCGTCGCGGACCTCGGCCATCACGTGGGGCTTCATCACCACGCCGCCGTTGGCGACGGCGGCCGCCACCAGCGCCATCTGCAGCGGCGTGGCGGCCACGTCCTCCTGGCCGATGGCCGACTTGGCCAGCCCCGGCTGGTCCCGCTCGAACGCCTCCGCCTCGGGGAACACCGACGTGGCCACCGCGGGGAGGTCCAGCGGCGGGCGGGACCGGAAGCCGAACTCTCCCGCCTCGGCGGCCAGGTCGGCGGCGCCCAGGTCCATCCCCATCTGGGCGAAGCCGGTGTTGCACGCCACCCGGAGCAGGTCGGGGAGGGCGCCGCCGCACGCCGAGCCGCCGAAGTTGGGGAGGTCGGCGTCGGTCTGGGGCAGGTCGAGGGCCCGCAGGGTGGGGTAGGCCTTGGACGCCAGGTCGGGCCGGCGCTCGAGGGCGGCGGCCGCCGTGACCACCTTGAACGTCGACCCCGGCGCGTAGTTCCGCCGGTAGGAGCGGGGCAGGAGCGGCCGGGAGGGGTCGTCCTGCAGCTCGGCCCACGTCGCCTGCACGGCGGCCTGGTCGTGGGCCGCCAGCGGGTTGGGGTCGAAGGACGGGAAGCTCCACATGGCCAGCACCGCCCCGTCGGTGGGGTTGAGCGCCACGACCGCGCCCCGCCGGGCGCCCAGGGCGTCGCGGGCCACCTGCTGGAGGCCCTTGCTCAGGGTGAGGGTGACGTTGCCCGTGCGCACCCGCTCGGAGAGCACGTCGGTGAGGCGGCGCAGGGCCACGCTGCGCCCCGCCAGCTCGGCGTTGTAGGTGCGCTCCACGCCCTCGGCGCCGAAGGTGAACGAGAAGTACCCGGCCACGTGGGCGAACAGCTCGCCCTCCGGGTACCGCCGCAGCCGCTCGAAGGCGCCGCCGACGTCCACCGACTCGGCGACCACCGCCCCGTCGGCGGTCTGGATGACGCCCCGCTCCCGGCTGAAGTCGCGGGTCGCCTGGCGGGTGTTGCCCGGCGCGTTGGCCAGCCGCTCGGCCCGCACGACCTGGAGGTCGTTGAGCTTCACGAACAGGGACAGGAACATGACGAGCAGGACGAGGGCCAGGCGGCGGATCTGGGGGTCCATCACCGCCCGCCCTCCGCCCCGCCGGCCAGCAGGGCGGCGTCGCCAGCGGCCCGCCGACCCCGGGCGGCGGTGTCGTCGGAGATGCGCAGGAGCAGCGCCAGCAGGATGTAGTTGGCCACCAGCGACGACCCGCCGTAGGACATGAACGGCAGGGTCACGCCGGTGAGGGGCACCAGCCGGGTGACCCCGCCGATGATCACGAAGGTCTGCACGGCCAGGATGGTGGTGAGGCCGGCGGCCAGCAGCTTCTCGAAGGGGTGCTCGGTCCACAGGGCGATGCGCAGCCCGCTGCCGATGATGAGCACGAACACCACGAGCACGGCGGCGGTGCCCAGCAGGCCGAGCTCCTCGCCCACGGCGGCGAAGATGAAGTCGGTGGTGGCGGCCGGGATCTTCCCCGGCGAGCCCAGCCCGGGGCCGGCGCCGGCGAAGCCGCCGGAGCCGAAGGCGTAGGCCGCCTGCACGAGCTGGTAGCCCTGGTCGTCGGCGCGCGACCACGGGTCGAGCCAGGTCTCGATGCGGGTCTGGACGTGGCCGAAGGCGCTGAAGGCGAACAGGGCGCCGGCCGAGAACAGCGCCAGCCCGATGCCCAGGTAGGCGGCTTGGGCGGTCGCCAGCCACAGCATGGAGATGAACAGGGCGAAGAACAGCAGCGACGAGCCCAGGTCCTTCTCCATGGTCATCACGACCATCGAGGCGCCCCACGCCAGCACGATGGGCCCCAAGGCGCGGCCGCGGGCCGAGGCGGTGGCGCTGGCCAGCAGCTCGCGCTTCTCCACCAGGTAGGCGGCGAAGAACACGGCCAGGGCGACCTTGGCCAGCTCGCCGGGTTGGAAGTTGATGGGGCCGATGGTGACCCACAGGCGGGCCCCCCTGATCGTGCGGCCGATGCCGGGGAGGAGGGGCATGAGCAGGAGGCCCACGCCCAGCAGGGCGAAGCTGTAGCGGTAGCGGTCGAGGTCGCGGGCGCGGCGCACGACCACGAGGGTCCCGACGAACGCGGCGACGGCCAGCGCCGTCCACACCGCCTGGAGGGCGGCCAGGTCGGGGTCGAGGCGGGCGATGAACACGTAGCCGATGCCGTTGAGGAGGGCCACGAGGGGGAGCAGGGTGCCGTCGGCGTCCGGTGCCAGCAGGCGCACGGCCACGTGGGCGGCCCCGAACAGCCCCAGGATGACCAGCAGGAACGGCCCGATGTCGGCCGGCAGCGATGCCGAGCGGCCCAGGCTGGCGAGCGTGTACAGGCCGCCGGTGAGGGCGACGGCCAGCAGGACCAGGCCCAGCTCGGTCCGCCGCCGGTAGGTGCTCGGCCGCTCCCGCCCGAGGAGCGTCACCGGCGCCGGTCTCGTGCCGTGGGGGGCCGGGCGGCGGGCGGGCGGCGCCTCACGGGAAGCTCGTCGCCGGTGCGGACGTCGTCGGGGCGGGGAAGGTCGGGGGCGGCAGCGTGGTCGTGGTCGTGGTCCGCGCCGCCTCCTCCTCCAGGTTGTCGACGTACCGGCGGGCGTCGGCCAGGGAGGCGTGCTCCTTGCCGTCGCGCAGGTCGGCGGCCCGGCTGGGCAGCACCTCGCCGACGCCGACCCCCGTCCGCTCCTCGACCGTCGGAGCGAACCACAGCAGGCCCCCGGGCCGTCCCTTGAAGATGACGATCTGCTCGTCCTCCAGGCCCACGTAGTAGCCGCCCCGGGCGAAGAAGGCGACGGCGCCCACCCCGGCGCCGACCACCACCGACACGGCCACCACGAACACCGCCACCCGCAGGGTGAACCGGGGCTGGCGGTCCCGTGCCACCGCCGGCGGGGGGGGAGGGGTGTAGGCCGCGCCGCCGGCGGGCGCCGGTCGCGGCGGGGCGGCGGACGCCCGGGAGCCGCCGGCTCCCGCCCCCGCTCCGGCCGCGGTGGCCGGCGCCGCCGCCGAGGCGGGCCGGGCGGCGGCGCCGGCGGTGGCCCCGCCGGCGGCCGACGCGGCGTCGTGGTCGGCCGCGGCGGCCGGAGCGGACCGCGAGGTGGCGGCGACGGCGGCGGACGCCCGGGCCGAGCGGTCGTCGTCGTCCACCCCGTCGACGACCACCACGGTGACGTTGTCGTTGCCGCCGCCCTCGCAGGCGAGGCGCACCAGCTCGTCGGCCGCCTCCTGGGGGTCCGTGCGGCTCCGGGCCACCGAGGCGATCCCGTCGTGGTCGACCTCGTTGAACAGCCCGTCGCTGGCCAGCACCAGGCGGTCGCCCCTGTAGGGGATGATCGGGTAGCAGTCGACCTCGACGTCGGGCTCGATGCCCAGGGCGCGGGTGAGGACGTTGCGCTGGGGGTGGACGGCGGCCTCCTCGGGGGTGAGGCGGCCGGCCCGCAGGAGCTCCTCGGGCACGCTGTGGTCGTCGGTGACCTGGACCAGCTCGCCGTCGCGCAGCAGGTAGACCCGCGAGTCGCCCACGTTGACCACGGCCAGCACCTCGCCCTCGGCCCCGTGCTCGACGAGGGCGACGGCCGTCATGGTCGTACCCATCCCCCGCAGGTCGGGTCGCTGGCGGGCCTTCTCCCACACCGCCCGGTTCGCCTGGCGCACGCCGTCGGCCAGCCCGTCGGCGGTGGGGTCGGCTTCGAACGTGGCCCGGAGGGCGGCGACCGCGGTGCGGGACGCCTCCTCGCCGCCCGCCGCCCCGCCCATGCCGTCGGCCACCGCGAAGAGGGCCTCGTCGTCGAGGTAGTGGTCCTGGTTGTTGCGGCGGACGCGGCCCACGTCGGTCGCCGCGCCGGATCGCAGTCTCGTCACCGGCTCACCTCCAGCACGGTACGACCCACCTGGACCCGATCGCCCCGGCGCAGGGCGACCGGCGCCGTCACCGCCTTGGCGTTGAGGTAGGTGCCGTTCGTGGACCCTAGGTCCTCCAGCCACAGGCGGCCGTCGCGGCGGAAGATGCGGGCGTGGAGCTGCGACGCGTAGCTGTCCTCGGGCAGGGGGACCTGGCACGACGTCGCCCGGCCCACGGTGAGCTCGTCGCCCAGGGGGAAGGCGGTGCCCCGGCGGTCGGCCGGCTCCACCACCCGCAGCACGGCGCCGTCGGCCCCCGCCGGCGCCGACCGGGCGGGCGCGGGGCGGGCCACGCCCCCCGCCGGCCCCCGCTGGGCGGCGGGCGCCGGCGCCGGGTTGGAGACCTCGGCCCACACGGCCCACAGGACCCGGAGGAAGAACAGCCAGAGCAGCGCCAGGAAGCAGAACTTGAGGATGGTGAGGAGCGACTCCGGCACGCCCGCCCGCGCCCTAGGAGGCTTCGAACCGCACGGTGGTGGTGCCGACGGTGATCTCGTCGCCGTCGCTCAGCCGCCGCTCGCGGACCCCGGTGCCGTTGACCTTGGTGCCGTTGGTGGATCCGAGGTCGACCAGCACGATGTCGCTGCCCACCCGGCGCACCTCGGCGTGGCGCCGGCTCACGCTCTCGTCGGTGAGGGTCACGTCGCACTCCGCCATGCGCCCGATGGTGACGGGCCGGTCGGTGACGCGGACGCGGCTGCCGTCGGCCA
>JBKHXC010000189.1:0-10376 GCA_046566225.1 Acidimicrobiia bacterium | reverse complement strand
CGGCGCCGGCGGCGCCGGCGGCGGACCGCCGGCGCCCGGCCGCCCGGCACCGGTCGGGGGCGCCCCGCACCCGGCACCTCCCCCTCCCCGGCGCCCCCCCGCCCCGCCCCCGCCGTCGCGCCGTTCGCCGCCGCCGCCGTCCGCGCCCCGGCAGTCGCCCGCTGCCGCCGCACCGCCGCCGCCCCCCGTGCCCCGGCAGTCGCCCCCGCCGGCCGCCCCGCCGCCTGCCGCCGCCGGCCCGCCCGCGCCGGCCGCCCCGCCGCCGCCGCCCGCCGCCGGCCCCGACCTGCCGTCGCGCGACGCGCTCACCAAGGCGTGGGGCGACGGCGTGCTGGCGTCGCTGAGCGGCCGTGCCAAGGCCCGGTTCGGGGCCGGGCGGTTCCTGGCCGTGGAGGACGGCGTGGCCGTGTTCGCCCTGCCCAACCCCCACTACCTGGGCCGCTGCGAGGAGGTCCGGGGCGAGGTGGAGCGTGTCCTGGCCGCCCACTTCGCCACCGCCGTGCCCCTCCGGCTGGTGGTGGACGCCCCGGTGCCCGAGCCGGCGGCCGCCGGTGCCCCCCCTGCCGACGACGAGGGCTTCGACGGCTTCGCCGACGAGGGGCCACGGGGCGACGCCCCGGCGATAACCTCGCCCGAGGAGCAGCTCAAGCGGGCGTTCCCCGGAGCCGAGGAGGTAGCCACGTGAGGTCGTTCCGAGGGCGGTCCGCATGAGCGAGCAGTTCGACCTCGGGGCCCTGCTCGAGCGGGCCCAGGCCGTCCAGCAGCAGCTGGTCCAGGCCCAGGCGGAGGCGGCCGAGCAGGTGGTCGAGGGCCAGGCGGGCGGCGGCGTGGTGCGGGTGAAGGCCAGCGGCGCCGGCAGGCTGGTGTCGATCGCCATCGACCCCGAGGTGGTCGACCGGGACGACGTGGGGATGCTGGAGGACCTGGTGGTCGCCGCCGCCAACGACGCCCTGGCCCAGGCCCAGGAGCTGAACCAGTCGCTGCTCGGGGGCCTCGACCTGGGGGGCGCCGGGCTGCCCGGCCTCTAGTGCTTCGACCTCATTCGTTCGCTTCGCTCACTCCATTCGGTCGAGTTGGGTCGTGCTCCGGCGGGCGAGCGGAGCTCGCGCCGCCTCCGCCCCGTCCTTTCTCGGCGTCCGCAGCCGCAGAGGCCGCCTGCGGCGGCGAGTGCGGCCACGGACCTTGCCGCTGCGAAGGCGGCGAAGGTTCGTGGCCAGGGCTCTAGGACGTGTACGCCGGGCCGGTCCAGGACCTGATCGAGGAGCTGGGCCGCCTGCCGGGGATCGGGCCCAAGTCGGCCCAGCGCATCGCCTTCCACCTCCTCAAGCTGCCGAAGATCGACGCCATGCGGCTGGCCGCCGCCATCGGCCAGGTCAAGGAGCGGGTGTCGTTCTGCGGGCGCTGCTTCAACGTCGCCGAGGTCCCCGACGAGGGCGAGCCCCGCTGCGGGATCTGCCTCGACGCCCAGCGGGACCCCCACGTGGTGTGCGTGGTCGAGGAGCCGCGCGACGTCGTGGCCGTGGAGAAGACCCGGGAGTACCGGGGCCTCTACCACGTGCTCCAGGGCGCCATCAGCCCCATCGACGGCCTCGGTCCCGACCAGCTCCGGGTGCGCGAGCTGCTGGCCAGGCTCGAGCCCGAGGGCGTCACCGAGGTGATCCTGTGCACGAACCCCAACATCGAGGGGGAGGCCACCGCCATGTACCTGGCCCGGCTCCTCGGGCCCCTCGGCATCCGGGTGACCCGCATCGCCAGCGGCCTGCCGGTGGGTGGCGACCTGGAGTACGCCGACGAGCTGACCCTGGGCCGGGCGCTCCAGGGTCGCCGCCAGGTCGACGCCTGACGCGTGGAGGCCCCGCCGCCGACCGGGCCCCCCCCTTCCCCGGACCCCGCCGACCACCTAGTGTCGTCGTCCTGCCGGCGCTCCGCCGGGGAGGAGGTCCCACCGTGAGACGCTTCGCCACAGTGGTCGCCGCCGCGTCGCTCCTCACCCTCGCCGCCTGCGGCGGCAAGACCGACGAGGGGAGCCGGGCGGCGGGGATCACGCCGGTGTCGGCCATCGCCTTCGTCAGCGTGAACCTCGACCCCTCGATCGACCAGAAGCGCAACCTGCTGGGCATCGCCCGCCGGTTCCCCGGTGCCGGCGACTCGGTGCGGGGCGAGTTCGACGAGGCCCGCGACGGCCTGCTGGCCGACCTGGTTGAGGGCACCGGGCTCGACTTCGAGCGCGACGTCGAGCCCTGGCTGGGCAACGAGGTGGCGCTGGCCGTGCTGCCGCCGGCCAACGGCGGCGACCCGTCGGCCGTCGCCCTGGTGGAGACCGACGACGCCGGCCAGGCCCGGGCCGCCCTCGACAAGGCGGCGCAGGAGGGCTTCGAGGGCTCCTACCAGGTGATCGGCGACTTCGTGGTGATCGTCGACGAGGACGACGCCGGCGCCGAGCAGGCGACGCTGGCCCGGGTGGCGGCCCAGGCCGAGAAGGACGACGGCGGGCTGGCCGAGTCCGAGGCCTTCACCGGCGTGGTGGACGAGCTGGCCGGCGACCGCCTGGTCCTCGGGTGGGTCGACGCCCGCAAGGCCCTCGACCTGGCCGGGGACCTGAGCGGCTTCGACTTCGGGCCCCTGGCCCAGTTCGGGTCGCAGGCGACCACCATGGCCTTCGACCTGCACGCCGAGCGGTCGGCCCTGGTGTTCCAGGCGGTGGCGCTCAGCGAAGCGGAGGCAACCGGCCGGCAGCCGGAGCTGACCCGGGGGCTGCCGGCGGCGACGCTGGCGGCCCTCACCCTCTTCGACGTCGGCACGGGGGTGACCGACGGCATCCGGGCCCTCGCCGGCGTCGACGGCGACGACGTGCTGGGCGGGTTCGAGGAGCAGACCGGCATCGACCTCGAAGGCGACATCCTCTCGTGGATGGGCGGCGAGCTGGTGGTCGTCGTCGGCCCGGTGGCCGAGGGCCGCTCGTTCCCCGACGCCGCCCTGGTGGTGGAGCCCAGCGACCGGGCGCGGGCCGAGCAGGGCGTGGCCCGGGTCCGCCAGGCGCTGGCCGACCAGGGCCTGGAGCTGGACGAGCGGGTGGTGGCCGGCGCCGGCGCCCACGTGGCCGCCCAGCCCCTGGCCGAGGGGGTCCAGCCGGCCATGGCGCTGTTCCCCGACCGCTTCGTCCTCGCCACCAGCCCCGCCTACCTGGAGGAGCTGGCGGGCGGGTCGGGCCCCACGCTGGCGGGCACCGACGCCTACTCCGACGTGCTGGGCGACGAGTCGGGCGACGGCACCACCATGCAGCTCGTCGTCCTCATCGACCCGGTCCGGGAGGCCGTCGAGCAGGTGGTGCTGAACGACCCCGACGACCGGTCCACCTACGAGGCGGACGTGAAGCCCAACCTGGAGCCCCTCTCGGCATTCGGCATCGTCGCCCGCCAGGACGGCGACCTCGGCCGCGTGTCGGTGCGGCTCACCTTCGACTGACGGCCCCGCCGCCGCCGCCCGCGGTCGACCTCCGGCTCAGCCGGCCGCCCGCAGCACCAGGGCGTCGCCCTGACCACCACCGCCGCACAGGGCGGCCACCCCCCCGCCGCCCCCCCGCCGGCGCAGCTCCAGCAGGAGGGTGAGGGCCAGGCGGGTGCCGCTCATCCCGATGGGATGGCCGAGGGCGATGGCCCCGCCGTTGACGTTGGTGACGCTGTCGTCGATCCCCAGCTCGTCCATCGACGCCAGGGCCACGGCGGCGAAGGCCTCGTTGATCTCGAACAGGTCGACGTCGGCCACGCCCAGCCCGGCCCGGCCCAGGGCGGCGAGGGTGGCCCGCGACGGCTGGAGCAGCAGCGACGGGTCGGGGCCGGCGACCTGCCCGTAGGACACAACCTCGCCCAGCGGCTCCACGCCCAGGCGCTCGGCGGCGGCGGGCGAGGCGAGCACGACGGCGGCCGCCCCGTCGCTGATCTGGCTGGCGTTGCCGGCGGTGATGGTGCCGTCGGCGGCGAAGGCGGGCCGGAGCCCGGCCAGGCTCTCGGCCGTGGTCCCCGCCCGCACGCCCTCGTCGGCGTCGACGGCCACCGGGTCGCCCCGGCGGTCGGGCACCGGCACGGCGACGATCTCCTCGGCCAGCAGGCCGGCGGCCGCCGCCTTGGCCGCCCGCTCGTGGGAGCCGGCGGCATAGGCGTCCTGGCGCTCCCGGCCCAGGTCGGCGGCGGCCCCGACGTAGCGCTCGGTGCCGGCACCCATCGAGCACACGTCGAAGGCGCAGAACAGCCCGTCGTGGAGCATGGAGTCGACCACCGTGGCGTCGCCCAGCCGCCAGCCCGAGCGGGCCCCGGGGAGCAGGTGGGGGGCGTTGGTCATCGACTCCATCCCCCCGGCCACCACGACCTGGGCGTCGCCCGCCGAGATCATGCGGTCGGCCAGGTAGACGGCGTTGAGGCCCGACAGGCACACCTTGTTCACGGTGGTGGCCGGCGTGGTCATCGGGAGGCCGCCCCGGGCGGCGGCCTGGCGGGCGGTGATCTGGCCCTGGCCGGCCTGGAGCACGTGGCCCATGAAGACGTAGTCGACCACCGCCGGGTCGACGCCGGCCCGTCGGAGGGCGGCGGCCACCGCCGCCCCACCGAGGTCCACGGCGGTGAGCGGGCCCAGGGCGCCGGCCAGCTTGCCGATCGGCGTCCGGGCCCCTCCGAGGACGACGGAGCTCGGCACGGCCTCGATGCTACGACCTCGGCGCGGCGACGACGCCGGCGCCGTCCCCTCGTCCGGGCCATGGGCGCTAGCGCGACCGGGTGGTTCGGCAAACCGTCCTGAGGTCCCGACGGGACGTGCCGAACGTCACAGGTAGCGAGCGGTGCGCCGGGCACCCGCCGCCTGACAGGAGGCTCCAGCCAACATGCGGAACAGAAAGGTGCGCCTCGTCCTCTCTCTCGGCTTGCTGTCGGGACTGGTGTGGGCGGGGACCTTCGCGACGTTCACCGACTCGGGCACGGCCACGTCCACCTTCACCGCCGGCACCGTCGACCTGGTCGTCGGCGGCGATGTCAGCGACGCCTACGCCTTCACCTCGATCCAGATGACGAACATGAAGCCGGGCGACGTGAAGTACGCCCCCCTCACCATCGCCAACACCGGCACCCTGGGGTTCACCTACTCCATGTCCACGTCGGCCACCAACGCCGACGCCAAGGCCCTGCGCGACCAGCTCACCCTGGGGATCAAGAAGGTCGCCACGGAGGCGACCTGCGACTCCGCCGGCGTGGGCTACGCCGCCTCCGCTGACACCCTGACCGCCTCGGGGGCGCTGAGCGCCGCCGCCATCGCCAGCCGGTCGCTGGCTGCCAGCGCCAGCGAGGTGGCCTGCTTCCGGGTCGAGCTGCCCAGCACCGCCGGCGACACCTACCTGGGCGCCACCACGACCGCCCCCTTCACCTGCAGCGCCACCCAGGCCTGAGCCGGCGCCGAGCCCGGCGGCCGGCGACGTCGTCGCCGGCCGCCGGGCTTCGGCCACCGCCGCCTCGCCACCACCGGAGGACCCGTGTACACCAGGAGCGACGACGACATCCTCCCCGCCCGCCGGCGGGGAGGTCGTCGCGCCCGGCCGGCGCCGCCTTTGCTCTCCGTGCCCCGGCGGCCCGTCGCCGCCGTCCCCGCCCGCCCGGCGCCGCCTCCGCTGCTGTCCCCGCCCGCCTCCCGGCGGGGCCGGCGGGCGCTCGCCGTGGCCGGCGACGTGCTCCTGACCGTCGCCGCCGTGCTGGGGCTGGCGACGGCCACCGTCACCGTGGTCGCCGCCCGCACCGGCATGCGCCCGCTGATCGTGCGGTCGGGCTCCATGGAGCCCACCATCCCGACCGGCTCCATGGTGCTCGTCCAGCGGGTGCCGGCCGCCGACGTCGCCGTCGGCGACGTGGTGGCCGTCCAGCGCCCCGACGGCACCCGCGTCACCCACCGCGTCGTCGACCTGGACCGCCACGGGGAGGCGGCCGAGCTGACCCTCAAGGGCGACGCCAACGAGGACCGCGACCCCGAGCCCGTCACCGTGCAACAGGCCGACCGCCTGGTGGGCCAGGTCCCGGCGGTGGGCCGGGCGGCGGCGTGGCTGGCCACCGCTCCCGGCGGCTTCGCCCTCGGGTGCGTGGTCACGGTCGTCGCCATGGCCGCCCTGCGCCACCGCCGCCCCGGCGATGGGTGAGCCCTGCGGCCCCATCCGGCGCCGCCCCGGCCGGTGGGGCGCGGTGGCCGCGGCGGGGGCGGCCGTCGTGCTCGCCGCCGCGCCCGTCGCCGTGGCGTCCTTCGCCGAGGGCGCCACCGCCCAGGCCACGCTCACGACCGACACGCTGCAGCCGCCCAGCGACCTCACCGCCGGCGTGTGCCTCCTCGGCTCGGTCACCCTGTCGTGGACGGCCACGCCGAGCACGTGGGCCGACGGCTACGAGGTCCGCTGGTCCACCACCAGCGGGGGGCCCTACACGGCCGGCTCGACGACCAGCGCGACGACGTCCACGGTCGTCTCCGGGCTGTCGCTGCTCACCACGTACTACTTCGTGGTCCGGGCCTACGACGGCAACTGGCGCAGCGCGGACTCGAACCAGGTGACGGTCAGCTGCGTGTGACCGCCGGCGGGGGGCGTTCGGGCCTGCGAGTGAACGACGTGCTCGGAAGAGGCGTCGGCCCCGGCCCGGGGTCCCGGCCGGGCTCGGCGCCGTTCATGCGGCAGAGAATGGCGGAATAGCGCCACTCCTTGCCGCATGAGGTCACCGCCTCCGGGCTGAGGGGCGGGTTGACGGGAGCGGCAGCGTCGACTCGAGGACCCGGATGTCGCCGGTAGGTTGGCGTGTGCCGTGTCCGGCGCCCGCCCCCTCCTCACCGCCATCGACCACGTGGGCATCGCCGTGCGCGACCTCGAGGCCGCGGTGGCGTGGTACGGGGCGACCTTCGGGGCCACGGTGGCCCGCCGGGAGCGCCTCCGGGCCGACGGGGTCGACGAGGCCCTGCTGGCGGTCGGCACGTCCTACGTCCAGCTGCTGGCGCCCTGGACCGACGCCTCTCCGGTGGCCCGCTTCCTGGAGCGCCACGGGGAGGGCATCCACCACGTCGGCTACCGGGTGGCCGACTGCGCCGCCGCCCTGGAGTCGGTGAAGGCGGCCGGCGCCCGGGTGGTGGACGACCACCCCCGCACCGGGAGCCGGGGCACCACGGTGGCGTTCCTCCACCCCAAGGGCGCCTTCGGCACCCTGGTGGAGCTGGTCGAGGAGTGACGGCGGATCACGGCGGGTGCCGGCGTAGCGTCACCGAGCGAAGGTCGACTTGGTCCGTAGGAGGCAGGGATGAGCGTCGGCAACCTGGTGGTCTCGAGGTCTCTGTCGATCGGGACGGCGCGGCCCTTGGCCTCGAGGGCGGCGGGACCATGGAAGTGCTCGCCGGCTTCCTCGCATGGCTGGCGCGGACTGCGCCGGTCCCCGGGGATGGCTCCGTCGTGCTCATCGAGTGGGCCGATGACGTGGTTCCGCTCACGCCCGACCTGACCGCCGAGGGTCTCCTTGGGATGCGGACATAGCGATCAGCGGAAGACGGTGGTCGGCGCAGGGCGTGCCGCCTCTTCGTAGTTCGCGGCGGTGAGCCCCGGGGCCTGCGACGATGCAGGGGATGGGTCTGAAGGTGCACCTGGTCGACGGGACCTACGAGCTGTTCCGCCACCACTTCGGCACGCCACCCGAGGTCCGGGCCCGCTCGCCGCGGACGGCGGCCACCCGGGGGGTGCTCAACTCCGTCATGGCCCTCCTGGAGCAGGGCGCCACCCACGTCGGCGTCGCCACCGACCACGTGATCGAGTCGTTCCGCAACGAGCTGTGGCCCGGCTACAAGGACGGCAGCGGCGTGGACCCGGACCTGCTGGCCCAGTTCCCCCTGCTGGAGGAGTCGCTGGAGGCCATGGGGGTGCGGGTGTGGGCCATGGTGGAGCTGGAGGCCGACGACGCCCTGGCCTCGGCCGCCGCCGTGGCGGCCGAGGACCCGGCCGTCGCCCAGGTCGTCATCTGCACGCCCGACAAGGACCTCGGCCAGTGCGTGGTCGGCGACCGGGTGGTGCAGCTCGACCGGCGCCGGAACGTGGTGCTCGACGAGGCGGCGGTCGTGGCCCGCTACGGGACCGGGCCGGGATCGGTGCCCGACTGGCTGGCGCTGGTCGGCGACTCGGCTGACGGCTTCCCCGGCCTGCCCGGGTGGGGGGCCAAGGCGGCGTCGGCCGTGCTGGCCCGCTACCCCCACCTGGAGGACGTCCCCCGCATCGCCGAGCGCTGGGACGTCGACGTGCGGGGCGCCCGCACCCTGGCCAACACCCTGGCCGAGCACTGGGACCGGGCCGTGCTGTTCCGGGACCTCGCCACCCTGCGGGTCGACCGGTCGCTGCTGGCGGCGGTGGGCGACCTGCGCTGGACGGGCCCGGCCGACGGCTTCGCCGCCACCTGCCGGCGCCTGGACGCCACCGGCCTGCTCGACCGGGCCGCCGCCCTGGCCGCCGCCCGGGCCTGAGACGCCGCCCCGGCCGCCGCGTCGGGCCGCCGCCCCGACCCCGGCCGCGGCGTCGCCCCTCCTGCGGCGGAAAGTGGCGCTATGCGCCCTTCCCTGCCGCATGAAAGCCTCCGTCTGCCCGGCCCTCCACCGAGCCCTCAGCTCAGGGGCCGCCGAACACCGCCGGCAGCGGCCGCTCGAGGGCCGCCTGGAGGCGCCGGCGGTACTCGGCCCGGGGGACGGCCACCGCGCCCAGCGACGCCAGGTGCGGGGTGCGCCACTGGACGTCGAGCAGGCTGGCGCCCCCCTCCCGCAGCATCCGCACGAGCGCCACCAGCGCCACCTTCGACGCGTCGGTGCGGCGGTGGAACATCGACTCGCCGGCGAACAGGCCTCCCACCGCCACCCCGTACAGGCCGCCGGCCAGCTCCCCGTCGGGCGTCCACGCCTCCACGCTGTGGGCCCAACCCAGCCCGTGCAGCTCGACGTAGGCGTCCCGGATCTCCTTGGTGATCCACCCGTGGGGGCGGCGGGCGTCGGCGCACGCCTCCACCACCTCGGCGAAGGCGGTGTCGAGCCGCGCCTCGAAGCGGGTGCACGAGCGGGCCAGCGACCGGCTCACCCGCAGGCCGTCGAGGGGCAGCACGCCGCGCTCCTCGGGCGACCACCAACCGAGCACCGCCCCCGCCCCGGGGGCGTCGAGGGGCATGGGGAACAGGCCCGACCGGTAGGCGGCCAGGAGGGTGCCGGGGGCCAGGTCGGCGCCCACGGCCACCAGGTCGTCGCCCGGGCGGGGGGGAGGGAAGGACCACGGGTGGGCGGGCGGCTCGACCGGCACGCCCGCAGTGTCGCCCATCGGGGCCGGCCGCTCGCCGGTAGCCTTCCCGCCGGTGGACGATCCACGGGCGGAGCTGGCCAGGCGCAGGCTGGAAGCGCTCCACGCCGGCTCCGAGCGGGCGGTGGAGCGCCAGCACGCCCGCGGGAAGATGACGGCCCGCGAGCGGGTCGAGTACCTGCTCGACGAGGGGTCCTTCCAGGAGTTGGACATGCTGGCCCGCCACCGGGCCACCGGGATGGGCATGGAGGACAACCGCCCGTACACCGACGGGGTCGTAACCGGCTTCGGCACGGTCGACGGCCGGCGGGTGTGCGTGTTCAGCCAGGACTTCACCGTCTTCGGCGGCTCGCTGGGCGAGGTGTTCGGGGAGAAGGTCCACAAGGTCATGGACCTGGCGGCCTCCGTCGGGGTCCCCGTGATCGGCCTCAACGACGGGGCGGGGGCGCGGATCCAGGAGGGGGTCGTCGCCCTCGACATGTACGGGAAGATCTTCGCCCGCAACGTGGCTCTGTCCGGCGTGGTCCCCCAGGTCAGCGTGGTGCTCGGCCCGTGCGCCGGCGGCGCCGTCTACAGCCCGGCCATGACGGACTTCGTCTTCATGGTCCGGGAGAGCTCGCACATGTTCATCACCGGGCCCGACGTGGTGCGGGCGGTGACGGGGGAGGACGTCAGCGTCGAGGAGCTGGGCGGGGCCATGACCCACGCGACCAAGTCCGGCGTGTGCACCTTCGTGGCCGCCGACGAGAAGGAGTGCCTGGACTCGGTCCGCCACCTCCTGTCGTTCCTCCCGTCGAACAACCTGGAGGAGCCGCCCGCCGTCGCGCCCACCGACGACGCCGGCCGGGCCACCCCCGAGCTGGCCGGCGCGGTGCCCTCGAGCCCCACCCGGCCCTACGACATGAAGGCGGTGGTGGCCGCCGTCGTCGACGACGGCGAGCTGCTGGAGTACTTCCCCCACTGGGCGCGCAACATGGTGTGCGGCTTCGCCCGCATCGACGGCCACCCGGTGGGCGTGGTGGGCAACCAGCCGCAGGTGCTGGCCGGGGCGCTG